>JAZGBK010000245.1:0-7437 GCA_036476365.1 Dehalococcoidia bacterium | reverse complement strand
GGGGTAGATGGCCTGGCCCTGGGCCTCGTTGTACAGGCTCACATTGCCGCTGATGACGCTGACCCTTAGCCTGCGGCAGGCGGCGGCCATACCCCGGATGGCCTCCTTGAGCTGGTAGAACACATGGGGCCGCTCCGGGTTGCCGAAGTTGAGGCAGTTGGTGACGACCAGGGGCCGGGCGCCGGAGCACACCACATTGCGGGCGGCCTCGGCCACCGCCATAGCCCCCCCGGTGAAGGGGTCCAGGTAGGTATAGCGGCCGTTGCCGTCGGTAGATAGGGCCAGTCCCCGACGGGTGCCGGGCACCCGCAGCAGGGCGGCATCACCACCGGGAATGAACACGGTGTTGTCCCCCACCTGGTGGTCGTACTGGCGGTAGACCGACTCCTTGCTGGCGATGTCCGGCGAGGCCAGCAGCTTCAATAGCCAGGCCCCGGCCTCCCGTGCCCGGAGGTCGGGCAGGGATGAGGGGTCAAAGGCCTGGAGCCGCCGCAGATAGGCGGGCTGGCGCACCCGGTAGCGGTAGAGGGGAGGGTCGGTGAGCGTGTCCACGGGGAGCCGGGCTATAGCCTCCTCCCCCTGCCGTACCAGGGCCTCCCCACCCCCGGTTACCCTGCCGATGAGGGCCGAGGTGAGCCCCCAGCGCCTCAGCAGCGCCAGCACCTGCTCCAGGCTGGCGGAGGGCAGGATGAGCAGCATGCGCTCCTGGGACTCGGCCAGCATCAGCTCGTAGGGGGTCATGCCCTGCTCCCGGCGGGGGATGGGCGCCACATCCACATCCATGCCCCCCCCGCTCCGGGCCGCCGCCTCCACCGAGGCCGAGGTAAGCCCGGCGGCCCCCAGGTCCTGGATGCCCGAGACCAGGCCCTTCTCCGCCAGCTCCAGGCAGGCCTCCATGAGCAGCTTCTCCATGAAGGGGTTGCCCACCTGCACAGTGGAGCGCAGCTCCCGCTCCTCCTCAAAGGTGCGGGAGGCCAGCCCGGAAGCGCCGTGGAGGCCGTCCCGGCCGGTATCGGCACCCACCAGCAGCAGCAGGTCCCCCTCCCCACCGGCCCGGCCCCGCACCAGCCTCTCCCTGGGGACAATGCCCAGGCACAGAGCATTTACCAGGGGATTGCCCGAATAGCAGGGGGCGAAGTAAATCTCGCCGCCCACATCGGGGATGCCCATACAGTTTCCGTAGCTGGCGATGCCCCCCACCACCCCGTGGAACAGGTAACGGTTGCGCCTCTCCGAGAGGGGGCCGAAGCGCAGGGAGTTCATGAGGGCGATGGGCCGGGCACCCATGGCGAAGATGTCCCGCACGATGCCCCCCACCCCGGTGGCCGCTCCCTGGAAAGGCTCTACCGCCGAGGGGTGGTTGTGGGACTCAATCTTCATCACCGCCGCCCAGCCGCCGCCGATGTCCACCGCCCCGGCGTTCTCCTCCCCGGGGCCGATGAGCACCCCCCGCCCCCGCCCGGGCAGGGCCCGCAGCAGCAGCTTGGAGTGCTTGTAGCCGCAGTGCTCGCTCCACAGGGCACCGAACAGCCCCAGCTCCAGGCTGTTGGGCTCCCGGCCCAGCCGCTCCACGATGAGCCGGTACTCGTCCTCCGAGAGGGCGATTTCGTCCAGGGCAGCCTTATCTACGGGCATACTCTCACACCTGGCTCAGGGTTATCATGACCACCCCCCCCACCACCAGCAGCGCCCCCACCAGGATACGCCAGGTGACCCTCTCCAGATGCTGGAGGAAGAGGTGGGTGAGGCCGATGGCTACGAGAGGGTTGATGGCGGTAACCGGGGAGACCACTGTCACCGGTGCCCATTTTAGGCCGGCATACATGGCGGTTACACCCACCCCAGCCGCCACCCCGCTACCGACAAAGAGGATGACCCCCCGGCCCACCTGCGGTGTGTTCCGCTGCCTTATCTGCCGGTTGAGGGTTGGAAAGAGAAAGAGGTAGAGGAAAAGGAGGCCGAAAATCAGCGAGAAGGCGGAAGTGACCAGGGGCGAGGCCATCTCCCGGACCACTGTCCGGCTTATCACCTGGCTGGTGCCATAAGAGACGGCCGCCGCCGCCGAGAAGAAATAGCCGGGGAGCAGCCGCCCCTTCATCCCTGCTCCCTGAGGATGATGACTATTCCGATCACTACGGTGGTGACCCCCAGGGCCAGGAGATAGGAAAGCGCCTCCTGGTACACCAGGATGGCCAGAACTGCGGCCACCAGGGGGGTAGCGCCCACGATGGGGGCAGCTCGTGCCACCCCCAGCCTGGCGATGCCCCGGTAATAAAACAGGCGGCCCATGGCGAAGCTGAGGAGCCCCAGGACGGCAAACCAGGCCAGGGCAGCCAGGGAGACGCTGAACAGGGCGGAGAAATCAGTCAGGGCAGCGATGGTGCCGATGAAGAGCATGCTGGCCACCACGGAGACGAAAGTGCCCAGGGTGAAGGAGATATGGGCCAGGCCGGGGCGGACCAGCACCGCCGACACGCCGAAGCCCAGGGCCGCCAGCAATGAAAACCCTATGCCGATTAGGCTGCTATCCATCGTCCCTCACCTGTCTGCAAGTTCTTTCCCACCGCCCCGGCGGGTGGGTGGGAATATACAGCTACCCCATTCTGTGTCAATCTGAGACCCTCACCCCCTGTATCCCCCTCTCCCTCTTATGGAGAGGGGGAGGGGAAATAATCCTGGGGGACACCCCCAGACCCCCGGCAGGGGGCTCTGCCCCCTGCACCCCCGTTTCGGATAGCATTCAGCCATTCAAGCCCGCGCTGAGGAGTGCAGCAACTTTGCTCCGGAGTCCATCATGCTCCTGAAAATAGGCAGGCCGTCGGTGCTGCCCAGCAGGGCCTCGCACGCCCGCTCGGGATGGGGCATCATGCCCAGCACATTGCCCTCTTTATTGACGATACCGGCTATGTTATGCATGGCGCCGTTGGGGCTGGCCTCCGGGGTCACCTCCCCCTCGAGGGTGGAGTAGCGGAAGACCACCCGGCCCCCCGCCTCCAGCTCGCCCAGGGTGTCATCGTCGGCGTAGTAGTTACCCTCGTAGTGGGAGACGGGTATCTTGAGCACCTGCCCCTGGTGGCACCTGTTGGTAAAGGGGGTGTGGGGGTTCTCCACCCGCAGGTGTGTCCACTGGCAGCGGTACTCCAGGTGGGAGTTGGGCAGCAGCACGCCGGGCAGCAGGCCGGCCTCGCATAGTATCTGGAAGCCGTTGCAGATGCCCAGAACCAGCCCCCCCTCCCGGGCGAAGCGCTCCACGGCGGCCATCACCGGGGAGAAGCGGGCGATGGCCCCCGGGCGCAGATAGTCCCCATACGAGAAGCCGCCGGGGAGGATGAGGCAGCCGTAGGCGGAGAGGTCGGTCTCCTGGTGCCACACGAACCCGGCGGGCTGGCGGAGGACCTCCGCAATGGCGTGGTAGCAGTCCCGGTCGCTCCAGGTGCCGGGAAAGACAATGATGCCGAACTTCACGGTGGGGTCAGCCACCGGAGAGGAGCTGGGTAACTACCTCGTTGATGAGGCGGCCATCGGCCCGGCCCTTGAGCTCGCCGATGACGCGGGGCATCACCTTACCCTTGTCCTGGGGCCCCTGGGCACCCACCTCGGCCACCGCCCGGCGGGCGAACTCCACCACCTCTTCCCGGCTCATGGCCTCGGGGAGATACTCCCGGAGTACCTCGAGCTCGGCCTCCTCCTGGGCAACCAGGTCGGGGCGGTTGCCCTTCCCATAGGCCTCAATGCTCTCCTGACGCTGCTGGGCCTCCTTGGAGACAAGACCCAGCACATCGGCATCGGAGAGGGGGCCCTCACGGCCTATCTTGGAATAGTCCGTACGGGACAGGACAAGCCTCAGGACACTCAACCGGAGCTTATCCTGCCGGCGCATGGCGTCTTTGAGGTCTTCCCTGATTTTGTGTTCTAAGTCCAAATGTTTTGGCCGCCTTATGCAGCCATGCTTGAGGTCTTGTGGCTCTTGCGCCTTTTGGCGGCTGCTTTCTTCTTTCGCTTTGTGCTGGGCTTTTCGAAGTATTCCCGGCGTTTTATCTCAGAGAGCAGTCCATCCGCCTGCACCTTCTTGTTGAAGCGCCTGAGCAGGCTGTCAAAGCTCTCGGTATCGTCGCCAACGACTTGCGTCAAATTCATCCCCCCCTTGTGTATCGGAATGCTCAGTTCTCATTGTAGCTGGCAACCTGGGTTAGTGTCAATCTATCTCCCTTTGTACACCGGCTTCCGCTTCTCCACGAAGGAGTTCAGTGACTCCACATAGTCCTCGGTAGCCAGTAGCCTGTTAAGGGTGGGGGCTATCCATTCCTGTGTCTCGGCATCCGCCATTCTGGACTTTCTCAGCCTGTGCAGCCCCTCCACCACGCCCCTTACCGCCAGCGGCGGCAAAGCCAGGATTTCCTCGGCCATCTCATTGGCCGCCGACATGAGCTGGGAGTCAGGTACCACCCGGTTTAGCAGGCCCAGCTCGCAAGCCTTCCGAGCGTCAATCTTTTTGCCCAGCCCCAGTTCCACCGCCTGACAGTGGGGGAAGACATCCACCAGGCCCCGTATCAAGAATGTGGGCACCCGGCTACGCAGCACCTCTGCTATCTGAAAGGTGGCGCTCTCGGCGGCCACCCGGAGGTCACACATCATCGTCCAGAAGAAGCCTCCCCCCAGGGCGAAGCCATTGATAGCCCCTATAACCGGCTTTGTCACCTCACCGGCGTCCAGAGGGGTCGGCGTAGGCAGCCGCTTCTCCCCTTTGGCCGCTGCCTCGGCCGCCTCCTTCACATCCATCCCTGAGCAAAAGGACCTGCCGGTGCCTGTAAATATGGCTACCCATGCCTCCTCGTCGTCCATGAACCGGCGCCAGGCAGCATTGAGGTCCCGGACCATGTCCTGGCTCTGGGAGTTCAGCCGCTCGGGCCGGTTCATCCTTATAACCGCAATGTGTCCTGCCGTCTCATAGTCAACAAACTGGTAGCTCAATGCCTTACCCTCCGATTCTGGACTTCAACCCACCAGGGCCGCCTCACCCGCCCTGCCACCGGCACCGATGATATGCCCACCGCACCTAACTGTCAAACAGGCGGCGGGAGAGAGAGGCGTAGTCCAGGGGTGTACAGGGCTGAAGTCTCCCCCATAAGAGGCCTAGCCCTTGAGCCCCACCCCCTTGGGGTAAGGAAGATTGAGGGGGCCGAAAGGGCCTATCGCATAAGGGTGGGGTACTACCGGGTGGTGTATGAGATTTATGACAGGGAGGACCTGGTAGTCATCCCACAGGTATCCCTCCGCGTCGGGACCACCTACAGGTGAATCCGGCTACTTCATTCCGGCAAGACCAGACCTAAGCACGCTCCACCGCTGGCAGCTTAGCCGCCCCGCCCCGCACCCGCTCCTCGTCACGGAGCCACTGCTCCATCTCCGCCTCGGGGTCTTCCACGCCAAGCTGGCTCATGGCCCGGCGGCGGCTGTGCAGGCCTGAGGCCACCAGCACCTGCTCCTCCCGCACCAGACGGCCCCGGTCCTGGGGCAGCACCGGCCCCCACACCACCCGCAGGTAGCACGGCAGCAGGCTCTCCCCGGTGCGCTGCTCCAATAGCCGCAGTATAAGCTCCCCCCGCCGCCGGTACACCCCGCTGCGGATGAGCCGCTTGCGGTGCACCTTCTGCAGCAGGGGGTGCAGCTCCATCTCCAGGGCCACCCCGGACAGCCCCTGGCGGTTATCGCCGAAGGCGGTGCGGGGGGCCTCCGCCAGGTCGTGCAGCGCCCGGTAGAGGTGGTCTATGTAATCGGTGTGCAGCCTCACCCCACCCCCCTGGAGCAGGTCCAGCAGGTAGGCCTTGGCCTTCTCCGGCAGCTCCCATACCGCCCCCGGCTGCACGGCGATGTCCCGGGCGTCCTCCACATTCTCCACCACGGCGATGGGGTTGCCGGAGAGCTCCAGAATCATGGAGAGCTGGGAGAAGGCCCGGTTGAGCTCCTGGGCCGGCTCACGGATGGCCGATAGGTCCGATACCCCCCAGAACTGCTTGGGCTCCCGCAGGTTGGGGAAGATGACGAAGGGGATGAAGCCGTAGGGGTTGGGGCGCTGCTCCACCAGGCCGTTGTCCACCCATAGCTCAAAGGAGCGGGCGGTCCACACCTCCACCACCGTCACCTCCCGGCGGCCATGTCCTGTTCGCCCCGAGCCCAGCTTCACCCCGTAGAGGTCGGCGGCCTCCTCGGCGGAGAGGCGGTAGCGGGAGGCCACCCGCCACACCCGGCCCATATCGTCCCCGGCCCACCAGGTGAACAGGCCCTGCACATCGGGGGCGGACACCCTCACCCCCTCCCCACCCCAGGTCACCTTGTAGCAGCCGTCGCCCAGGATGGCGGCGTCTATCTCCGTATCCAGGTCCAGTTGCTCCAGGCTGTTGGCCTCGGCCACCTGGCGCAGGTGTGCCCCGGCCCGCTCCGCCCGCTGCCGGGCCTCCGGGGAGCCGTCATAGGGCTCCACGGCCACGGTGAGGCCGCTCATAAGGTAGGAGGTCACCTTGTCAATGAAGCTGTGGGCGTAGTTAAAAGTAAGGTGGCGCTCCCGGCCCCGGGGGCGGGTGGACCACTGCTGACCCTGGTAGAAGCTGAGGTTATCCTGGTAGGCCCTCAGCCGGGCGGCATCCAGTTTCTCAATCTGCTGGGGGAGGGGTAGCTCTTTCATTCCTGCCTCCTTCTAACGATACGGTAGATACTGCGCTCCGAGATGCCGAAGCTGCGGGCCAGCTCCGCCGCCGGCTGGCCCTGCCGGTAAAGGTGGAGCACCTCCTGGTCCCGGGCCCGCTTGTGGCGGCGGCGCAGCCCTTCCCCGGAAGGGTCGTCGTAGATGCAGCGGGGCAGGGGGCACTCCAGGCAGGAGGGGTAGAGGTGGCAGCCCTCGTCCCGGTAGCCGCAGTACTCGGGGAGGAGGTCGGGTTGAGCAAGCCTCATTCCCGAATCCTCCCCCGGGCCTGGCGGGGCCGGTAGGCGGCGGCGGACACCGTGAGGGCCAGGCTCATCAGGAAATCGTCGTGGCCCCGGGAGGGCTCCACGAAGAACTTGAGATTGCGTCCGGAGCGGTAGCTGCACCGGGCCTGCCCGGCCTCCTGCCAGAACTCGCCGCACTCCGGGGAGCCATCGGCGGCATACATCTTGAGGCGACCCGAGTTGACGGCCGAGAGCAGGTCAAAGCCCAGTTGTGACTTGGCGGGGGCGGTGAAGGTGAAGGGCACGGCCACCCCCGGCCCCAGGGAGCGGGATAGGAAGCTGGCCACTCCCGCCCCCACCCCGGTGGAGTCCACCACCACCCGGCGGCAGCCCCACACCCCTTTGAGCACATCGGCCAGGGCGGCGTATAGCTCCGGGTGGGGGCGGCCCGTCCACCAGCAGTGCTCCACTATAAAGATTGAAGGCTCCCCCAGCACGGGGTGGGAGAAGTCC
>JAZGBK010000244.1:0-10144 GCA_036476365.1 Dehalococcoidia bacterium | reverse complement strand
ATATTGTGAAGACCCTGCGCGGCATGGGGGTGAAGCATATCCAGGTGGTTGACCCCTACGATGTGAAGGCTACCCGCAAGGCCTTCTTCAAGGCTCTGGACTCCCCGGAGAAGGGCCCCCGGGTGCTGGTGGCCCGGGGGGAGTGCGCCCTGGAGGTGGGGCGGCGGCAGCGGGGGGAGGACCGGGAGCGGCTGGCAAAAGGCCAGCCCGTGGCCTATGAGCGGCTGGGGGTGGACGCCGCCCTGTGCCGGGAGGACCGTAGCTGCGTGCGCCCTAACGGCTGCCCCGCCCTCACCCTGGCCCCTACCCCCAGCCCGCTGCGGGAGGACCCCGTCACCACCATCACCGCCGCCTGCACCGGATGCCGCCTGTGCGGGGAGCTGAGCCATGCCTTGGCCCTGTGCCCCTCCTTCTACGGGGTGAGGGTGGTCACCAACCCCCGCCCGTGGACCCGGTGGTGGCATGGGCTGAACCACGGCCTCATCCGGGGCCTGTTCGGGGTGAGGGTGTAGGATGGCCAGGGCAGAGCCTGTGCTGAAGAGCATCTACATCGTGGCGGTGGGGGGCCAGGGGAGCGTGGTGCTGGCCGACTGGCTGTTCAACGCCGCCCACGGGGCAGGATATGCCGCCCAGACGGTGGGCCTGCCCGGCCTCTCCCAGCGGGGGGGCAGCACCAGCTTCTATGTGGAGGTGCTCCTCAGCCGGGACACCGCCGAGCAGGAGCGGGTGGTCTTCTCCCACTACCCCGTGCCCGGCCAGGTGGACATCATCCTGGCCCAGGAGTTCCTGGAGCTGGGCCGTGCCCTGCAGCGGGGCTTCGCCTCCCCCGGAACGGCGGTTGTCGCCTCCACCCACCGGGTGTACTCCCTGGCGGAGAAGATGCCGGCCTCGGGGGGGCCTGCCAGCGACGATGACATCTACCGCCTGGTAGAAGGGCTGGCGGGGCCTTTCACCGGCTTTGATGCCCTGGCCCTGGCCCGGGCCAGCGGCCTGGACGAGGTGGCGGTGAACGCCATCCTCCTGGGTGCCCTCTCCGCCACAGGCCTGTTGCCCATAGAGGAGGAGGCCTACCGGCAGGCCATCCACCAGACGGGGGTGGCGGTGGAGGCCAACCTGAAGGCCTTTGACCTGGGGCGTAAGCCGGCGGCCCGGCCATCAGCCCCCGCCGCCGAGCCCACCCGCTTCCGGGACGACCGTATCCAGGAGCTCTCCGCCCGTCTCCCCGCCCGCCGCAGGCGGGGCTTCATCTCGCTATGTACCTCCGAGGTAACTGGCTTTGACCCGCAGGTGCAGGACATCCTCATTGAGGCCTGCTATGTGCTGGCCGACTACCAGGACCTACCCTATGCCGCCGGGTTCCTGGGCCGGGTGGGGGAGATATACGCCGCCGACTCCGAGGGGCATGGCTTTGAGCTCAGCCGTCTCTTCGCCGCCGGGCTGGCCTCTCTGATGAGCTACGAGGATGTAATCCAGGTGGCCCGGTACAAGAGCAGCCAGCACCGCTTCTCCACCATCAGGGAGGGGATGGGCATCGGCCGGGGCCAGGTGTACCGGGTTGCCGACTACTTCAGCCCCGAGGTGGACGAGATACTCTCGGTGCTGCCCTCCGCCCTCTACCGGCCCCGGGCTGCTGTATTACGCTGGCTGGGGTGGGGTGGGGCCGTGCTGCGCTACCGCTCCCCCACCACCTCCCTGCCCGGCTTCGTGCTGCTGCGGCTGCTGGGAGGTATGCGCCGCTGGCGCCGCCGCTCCCGGCGCTACCGCCAGGAGGCGGGGCTGTGGCAGGATTACCAGGAGGCGGTGGCCGAGTTCGCCCGGCTGGACTACGGTCTGGGCTGCCTGGCCGCCCGGTGTGCCCAGATGGTGAAGGGCTACGGGGCCATCCGCCGCCGCCATGTGGAGGCGGTGCGCATCTTCGTGGAGGAGATGCTGCGGCCCCTGGTGGACCGGGAGCTGGCCCTGGATGGGGGTAACTTCCCCCTTACCCTGAAGGTGGGCCACCTGGCCCGGGACCTCATCCTGGGGGGTGAGGATGGCGTGGAGCGTGCCCGGGAGATGGTGGCCGGGGTGCTCCGTGACCTCCAGGGGAAGGAAAGCTACCCGGCGGTGCTGGAGCGGGTGTCCTCCACCCCGGCTGCCGCCAGGTAGCCCGGTGAGACTGACTGCCAACCGTTTTCTGCCCGTCCGGGAGGTAGGGGCGCTGCTTGCTGCGCCCTTGGGCAGGGCAAGCCCTCCCCCTACATCGCAAATTGTAGGTGCGACGCCCACGCCATCCCGCCTGGGGGGGCCTGGGGGGCGAAGCCCCCCCACTATAATTCTCGGGCGGGTGGGTGGGAATGAATATGCTCGCTAAGCGGCTTCGCCGTGCTGATTGATAGCCACGCTCATTTGGACGCCTTCCCCGAGCGCCAGCTACACGGGGTGCTGGCCCGTGCCCGTCGGGCCGGGGTGGAGGCCATCCTGGCCCCGGGGGCAGACCTGGCCTCTTCTCAGCAGTGCGCCGCCCTGTCACGGCGTTTCTCTGGGGGAGGGGGGGAGGGCCAGCCCCGGGTGGTAGCGGCGGTGGGGGTGCATCCCGCCTTCCTCTCCGGCCCGCTGGACGGTGCCACCCTGGCCTCGCTGCGCTCCCTAACGGCGGAGCCAGGCGTGGTGGCGGTGGGGGAGGTGGGGCTGGACGATAGCGGCCCCGCCCCTGCCCTCCAGGTGGAGGTATTCCGGCTCATGCTGCGCCTGGCCCGGGAGGTGGAGCTCCCCGTGGTGCTCCACTGTGAGGCGGATGTGGTGCTCTCCCTGGTGGAGCGGGAGGGTGCCGCCCAGCGGGGAGCGGTGGTGCACTACTTCACCGGAGATGCCGCCCTGGCCCGGCGCTGCATAGGGATGGGGCTCTATATCTCAGTGGGCCGCCCCCTGGTGCGCCGCCCCCGCCTGCAGCGGGTGGTGCGGGAGCTTCCCCTGGAGCGGCTGCTGCTGGAGACGGATACCTACCCCATGCCCCGCCGCGCCACGGAGCCCGCCCATGTGCGCCAGGTGGCGCAGAAGCTGGCCGAGATAAGAGGGATTTCCCCGGAGCAGGTGGCCCGGGAGACCACCGCTAACTTCAATAGACTTTTCGAAGGAGGATAGCATGGCACTGAAACCCATGGTGATTGAAATGGGTATGGGGATGGATGTCCACGGCGGAGATGTTACCAAGGCCGCCCGCCGGGCGGTGGAGGCCGCCATCCGTCACAACGGCCTGCCCCTGGTGCGCCAGCTGGGTAAAGGGCCTGATGACATGCATGTGGAGGTGCTGGTAGGGGTGCCCCATCCGGAGCGGGTCAAACCTGAGGGGGTGTTGGATGTGTTGCCCTTCGGCACCAAGTCCCTCAAGGCGGTGCTCGGCGGCCTGGAGGTGCCCTTCCCCGGCGGCGAGCCTATCGTGATGGCCACCGCCGCCGTCACCGTGAGCCTGGACCTGTGATGCCCGGCCGCGCCCGGGGCTGAGCCTACCTACAGCCGGGCTATCTTCTGCTCCAGCCGGCGCACGCTCTCCACCGGCTCCCGCATGGACTCCACCGATAGCATCCCGGTGAAGCCTGCCCGCCGCAGGCCGGAGAGCACCAGTTCCCAGTCTATGGTGCCGTCGCCGATGGGACGGTGCCGGTCGAAGCTGGAGTCGTTGTCGTGGGCGTGGATGTGCACGATGTGGCTCCCTAACTGGTCCACGAACTCGGCCACCTGGTGGGCGGTGTGGGCGTGCCCCACATCCAGCACCAGGCCCACCTCCCTGGTCACCGGGCTCTGGTAGAAGCGCATGAACTGGTCCACCCGCACCAGCAGGTAGCGGGCGGGGCCGGCAGGCATGTTCTCTATGCCTATGGGCACCCCGAGCTTCCGGGCGGCCTCCACGATGCGCCCGATGGACTCCTCCTGGAGGCCCCATTCCTGGTGGCGGTAGAGTCCGGCCAGCTCGGAGAGGGAGCCGGGGTGGAAAATCCACAGCCCCACCCCCAGCTCGGCGGCGAGCTCCAGGGAGCGCAGCAGCCTGTGGAGCACCGCCGTCCTTATGGTGCGGCTGAAGGAGGCGATGTTGGTGTCCCCCAGGGGCCCGTGGACGACCAGCTCCAGGCCCAGGGAGTCCTTCAACCTCTTCAGGGTGCGCACCCGCCTGCGGTCTAGCGAGTGGAGCCCCTCGTCAACTAACTCCCAGTTCCTGATGCCTGTCCGCCCTATTTCCTCCACCATGGTGGAGAAGGGCTCCCTCATCAGGTATAGCGAGGAGAGGCCTGCCTTCAAGGTGTTTTCTGTCTCCGAGGGCGGCGCTGGGGTGGGGGCAGCCTTTCCAGGGCGAAGCCCAGCCCCAGGTCCTTGAGGGTCTTGGGCTTGGGTACCCCCTGGCCGTCCCAGCCCATGTTGAAATAGTAGCGGCGTTTCCACATGGGGAAGTAGCGGCCGAAGGGCTTATCGGGGTAGGGGTGGCGGCCCGAGGCCAGCTTCAGCTTGGCGGTGGTGTCGTCGGTGGCGGCGTCCAGCCCTCGGGACAGGTTGAACACTCGCAGCAGGTTGATGTAGCGCTGGGAGCAGCGCAGCGTCTCCTTGGGGCCTAGGCCCATGCCGGTAACCGAGTCCAGCATGTGGGCCAACTCCTCAATGGTCTGTCCGGTGGAGTGGCCCACGCAGGTGCCCAGCAGGTCATGGAGCTGGGTGATGAACATGTAGGCGGGCAGGATGTCCGGGGCCACCTGGAACATGCTGCGGCGGCGCAGGTCCTGGGGCAGGCCCAGCCCGTTGGCGGCCTGCAGCCCGGCCACATTCTTTCCGGGCAGCTTGAGGAAGGCCAGGGTCTGGTAGTGGCCCACCTCGGAGACGATTTCGCCGAAATGGAAGAGCTGTGAGGTGCGGTTGTCGTGCACCTGGGGGGTGTGGCCCTTCTTGTTGACCACCGCCAGCTCCAGGGCCTGGCCGCCAATCTCCTGGGCGGTGCGCCAGGTGCCCCCGGCGAAGCGGTCGCCGCACCCCCGGCGGTGGGCCATCTTGTGCATTAGCCTTTCCACGGCGGCCACATCGCCCCAGCGCAGTGGCTCCCCGTCCAGGTCATCGTCGCTGAGGAGTCCCTTCTCGTAGCACTCCATGAGGAGGCCGATGGAGAAGGTGAGCTCGCTGTACTCCAGTCCCAGCCGGTCGGCCACCCCGGCCAGGTAGACCGTCTCCTGGGGGTCGGTGATGCCCAGGTTGGGGCCGAAGGCGGCCACGGTATCGTACTCCGGCTCGTCGGCCACCTGGCCCTGGTGGCGGCCCTCTTTGAAGCGCCACTGGTTGCAGTGGTTGAAGTCGCAGGTGGGGCACTGGTCCGGCGTCTCCTCAAACAGGCTGCGGATGCCGTCCTCGGTGTAGTTGGCGTACCAGGTCTCGAAGTCGGTGGAGGTGAGGTTCTTGATGGGGGGTATGCCCAGGGTCTCGTTCTGGTGGGTGAGGCCGAACCAGCCGTGCACGGCGGTAAGGGCACCCATGCCCCGCCGCCGCTGGTTGAAGCGCCACTGCTCCAGCAGTCCGGACAGGCGCTGGGGGTGGGCGATGGGCACGGAGGGGACGGCATCGGGGCAGGGGCCGAGGGCTATGGCCTTGAGCCGCTTGGAGCCCAGCACCGAGCCCGAGCCCCCCTTGGAGGCGGAGTGGCCCTGGCAGCTATATACCCCGGCGAAGCGCACCAGGTTCTCCCCCGCCGGGCCGATGCAGGCTACGGAGACGGAGGCCTCCTTGCGCCGTGGGGCCTGGTCACCGTATCGGCCCCGCAGCACCTCCTCCGTCTCCAGGGTGTCCAGGCCCAGCAGGTCGGCGGCATCCAGCAGCTGCGCCTGCCCCCGGGCATCTATGTGCAGGTACACCCAGCGGCGTGAGGTGCCGTGGAGCACGATAGCATCGTAGCCGCAGGCCTTGAGCTTGGGGGCGAAGGTGCCGTTCATGTTGGTGGCCACCGCCCCATTGGACAGGGCGCTGACGGTCACTAAAGAGACGGTAACCGCCCCATCCACCCCGGTGCCGGTGAGGGGGCCGGTGGCGAAGATGACCCGGTTGCGGGGGTCGTAGGCATCAACGAAGGGAGGCACCTCCTGGAACAGGGTGTGGGCGGCGATGCCCGGCCCGCCGATGAAGGCCCGGCACACCTCCGGGTCCAGGTCCTCCGGGGATATCTCCCCGGTAGTCAGGTTCACCCGCAGCAAACGGCCGGTGTAGCCGCTATAGGGAAAGGTCATGTTACTTCCCCTGCGCCATTTGTTCCCAGGCGTGGGACAGCCGGAACAGGGTGGACTCGTCCCAGTGCCGGCCCACAAGCTGCATCCCTATAGGCAGCGAGTCCCTGGGGCCACAGGGCACGGTTATGGCGGGGTGGCCCGTGAGGTTGAAGGCCAGGGTGTTGCGCGCGATGGAGGCCACCCGGCTGCCCATCTCCCGCAGCCCCACCGGCTCGGTGAGGAGCTTCACCGGCTTCATGGGGATGGTGGGTAGGGCCAGGGCGTCGTACTCCTTTAGCAGCCGGTCCACCTCGTCCCGGAAAGCCATGCGCAGGTTCTGGGCCTTGGAGTAGTAGGTGCTGAAGTAGTTCTGCATCATGTACTTGGCCTCTATGGCCACCATCTTGAGCAGGGGTGGGAAATCGTGGCCCCGGGTGCGCCGGGCGCGGCCGAAGGTCTCCTGCCAGCCGATGTTGCACCAGCCGCCCCGCCAGTAGCCCTCGCCGTCGGACTCCACCATGGCCGCCGCCGAGTGGGCGGTGAGGGCCGTCCAGATGGCCCGGGCGTCCCGGAACATGGGGAGGGACACCTCCTGGGCGGATACCCCCCGCTCTCCCAGACTCTGCACCGCCTCCTTGACGGCCTGGTCCACATCGGGCTCGGAGACCGCCAGGGAGAAGGCCTCCTTGATGAGGCCGATTTTCATGCCGGAGACATCCTTACCTATGGCACGGGTGTATCTGTCCACCTTGATGGGCCCTCTGACCCACTGGGGGTCCCGGGGGTCGTCCCCAGCCAGCACCTCCAGGGCCAGGGCCACCTCTTCCACGGTGCGGGCGATGGGGCAGATGAAGTCCAGGGTGTGGTCCATATATACCAGGCCGTAGGTAGGCACCAGGCCGTGGGTGGGCTTGATGCTGACCACGCCGCACCAGGCGGCGGGGCCTCTGCCGCTGCCCCCCTCGTCCACCCCCAGTGCCAGGTCCACCTCACCGGCGGCCACGGCGGCCCCGCTGCCCCCGGAGGAGCCCCCGGCGGAGTGCTCCGGGTTGCGGGGGTTACGGGGCGGGCCGAAGGCGCTGGTCTCACCGGTACCGGCGAAGGCGAAGTCGTCCATGTTCATCTTGCCCACGATGACGGCCCCGGCGTCCAGCAGCCGCTCCACCACGACGGCGTCGATATCGGGCACATAGCCCTCGGCCACCCGGGAGCCGTTAGTCAGGGGCACCCCCGCCAGGCACAGGTTGTCCTTGAGCCCCACCCGCTTTCCCGCCAGCTTGCCCCGGGGAGCGCCCTTGACATTACACTTGGTGATGTACAGGTTAAGGGGGTCCTCCTCCGGGGAGGGGCGGTAGCCGGGGTCACGGTCGCGGTACTTGATGGTGCGGTGGGGCAGGGGTAGCTCGTCCAGGCGGTCAAACAGGGCCAGGGAGCGGTCAATGATGGAGGTGTATTCCTCGGCCTCCTCGTCAGAGAGGTCCAGGAACAGGGCATCCCCTATGTCCAGGACCTCGTCCACGGTGGGGCGACGGATTTTCCCCCGCAGTCTGAGCCGTGTCATGCCTCCTCCTCCTACCGTTTCACATTGTTACGGATGAAGCCCACGATGCTGTCCAGGGGGGAGCCGGGGGGGAATATCCCCGCCACGCCGATGTCGTGGAGGTGCGGGAAGTCCTCACGGGGGATGGTGCCCCCCGCCACCACCAACACCCCATCAAGGCCCTTCTCCTGGAGGAGCTGCATCATCTCCTCCACGGCCCCCAGCCGGCCGCCGATGTTGATGCCCACCACATCCACATCCTCCTGCATGGCGGCCTCGGCAATCTCCCGGGCGGTGAGCATGCCGCCGTAGGTAACCTCCATACCGGCGTCCCTGAGGGCGGTGGTGACCACGGCCACCCCCCTCCAGTGGCCGTCCAGGCTGGTCTTGGCCATGAGGACCTTTATGGGTCTATTCACCCTCACCCCCTGTATACGACGAGAGGTTATATCACTTGGAGTGGCGGTGGTGTTGGGCTCAGCCCGCTCCCCGGAGCTTCTTTAGCCGCATGAAGCCGAGGATGCCGGCGCCCTGGGCGCCGGCGAAGAAGCTCCCCTCCTCGCCATCGGCGCTGACATTGATGTGCTGTCCCAGTTGCTGGCGCAGGGCGGCCACCATCCCCACATTCTTGCTCACACCCCCGGTGAGAGTCACCTCGGGCTCCACCCCCACCCGCTTGAGCAGGCCGAGGCCCTGGTCGGCAATGGCCAGCATCGCCCCCTTGAGGATGTCTTCCAGCTTTATCCCGGCGGTGAGGTGGTTGATTATCTCCGTCTCCGCCAGCACGGCACACACGCTGGAGATGGGTTGCGGCTCCTCAGAACGCAGGGAGAGTGGGCCCAGGTCTTCCAGGGGCACCTCCAGGTACTTGGCCACCCGTACCAGGAAGGTGCCGGCGCCAGCGGCGCACTTGGCGTTAAGCCGGAACACTTTCACCCTGCCCCAGGGCTCAATGTGGGAGACCCGGGTGCTCTGGGCGCCGATGTCCAGAACGGAGCGGGTACTGGGGAAATAATACAGAGCGCCCTGGGCGTGGGAGGTGAGGTCGGTCACCTGTATATCGCGGAAGGGCACCATATAGCGGCCGAAACCCGTGCTCACCACATAGGCGATAGCCTCCCGGGCGAGTCCTGCCTGCTCCAGTGCCAGCAGGAAGGCCGCCTCGGCGGCCGCGGCCAGGTCTGCCCGGCTGGGCACCACCCCTTTGCCCAGGATGACATGTTCTTCACTGAGCACCACCGCTTTGGTGGTGGCAGCGCCGGCGTCAATCCCAGCGGTGACCAGCATCAGCCTTCCCTCACCGCCGCCATCCCGGCCTGGGCACGCTCCAGGGCGAACAGGGCAGCCCCGATGGCCCCCACATAGTGGGACTCGGGGCTGACATTTACCCCCATCTCCAAGGCCTCTTCCAGGGCCTTCACCATGCCGATGTTCAGGGAGACACCCCCGGTGAAGGTGACCTCCTCCTCCACACCCACCCGGTGCATGAGGGAGGTACAACGGCTGGCAATGGCTCGGTGCATCCCCCGCAGGATGTCCTCCGGTTTCCTGCCCCGGGCCAGGTAGGCGACAATCTCCGATTCCACAAAGACGGTGCAGGTGGTGGTGATGGGCAGATGGGTGGTGGAGCGCAGGGAGATGTCGCCGATATTCTCCAGGGCGAGGTCCATAGTATCGGCAGCCATAGCCAGGAAGCGGCCGGTGCCGGCGGCGCACTTATCGTTCATGGAGAAGTCCACCACCTCTCCCTCGTCCCCCACCCGGATGACCTTGCTGTCCTGCCCACCGATATCCAGCACGGTGTGCGTGCCCGGGAAAACCAGCTTGGCCCCCCGGGCGTGGCAGCCTATCTCGCTAATCTGGGCGTTGCCAAAGGTGACCCTGTAGCGACCGTAGCCGGTGCCCACCACGAAGGCGATGTCCGCCGGGGTGAGTCCGGCTTCGCCCAGGGCTGCCTCGTACCCCCGCTCCGCCGCCCGGGTGACATTGGCCCCCGTATCCAACAGGCTCCGCCCCAGGATGCGCCGCTGCCGGTCCACTATTATCCCCTTGGTCTGAGTGGAGCCCACATCCACACCGGCGGCGAAAAGGCCATTCCGGCTCATGCCGTCGCCCTCCCTTTCATCATCTTCTGATGTTCCAGGGACTCGAAGAAGGCGTCAATGCGGTTCCGCATCTGGGCCTCGGCGAAATAGCGGGCGTCCACCAGGTCCGATTCCACCAGGAGCGCCGGTATGCCCTGGCGCTGGAGGTGGTCCTTGTAATCGGCGATGGAGCCGGAGACGGCCCGGCAGCTCTTGATGGAGTGGAGCACCACCCCGTCCAGGGCGAAGTCCCGGAAGGTCTCCACTATCTGCGGGAGGCGGTTGAAGATGTGCAGGGTAGAGGTGGG
>JAZGBK010000243.1:0-5355 GCA_036476365.1 Dehalococcoidia bacterium | reverse complement strand
CCCAGTACATAGAGCCGGTGGGCAGGCTACCGGCAGGGCCCTACCGTTGCTGTGTAAAGGTGGGCAGAAGCGCTCGCCACAGCGCACCCTTCATGACAAAGTCGCCCCCCGCCACCGCCCTGATAGCGTTGACCAACAGCCGGCGGGGGGTATCCTTGAGTATATAGCCATCGGCACCGGCGACCAGGGCCCGCTGCACCAGGGAGGGGGTGTCCAGGACTGTGAACACCAGCACCCGGGTGCCGGGCCAGCGGGCCTTGATGGCACGCGTGGCCTCGATGCCACCCATCCTGGGCATGAACACATCTATGAGCACCACATCGGGCCTCACCGCCTCCGCCTGGTGCAGGGCCTCCCGACCATCGGCGGCCTCGGCCACTACCTCCAGGCCCGACTCCCGCCCCAGCATGGTGCGCAGCCCCTCCCTCACCAGCGGGTGGTCGTCCACAACGAGCAGTCTGATGCGTCCCCGGGTGTCCTCTGCCGTGAAGGCACCGGCTTCGTCTTCGGGCACGGAAGGCAGCGTCATAGCCTCAACATTCCCCTCTGCCAGCGGCACCATAATGTAAGACCCCCATTAAGCATTACCCGACAGGCGATACCACACCCCATTCAACCCTTCCGCCAGTCTACTCTCCGCCTGCGGGCAGGCACAACCCCCTAATGGGGCTGGTGGCCGGGGGCTACGCTTTGTTTTACAATTATTTTACAATGGGGACATGGCTTTTAAGGTGCGCTTCTTCGGTCAGCTAAGAAACATCCTGGGCCGGGATGAGTTGGTGGCCCAGGGCTCCCCGGCCACCGTCGGGGAGCTCATCCGCCTCCTGGCCCAGCAGCACGACCGCCGCATCAAGGAGGAGTTGCTGGACGAGGAGGGCAACTTTGACTATGCCTATGCCGTGTTTATCAATGGGGAGCGGGTGGAGGGGCCCCACACCCCCCTCCGGGAAGGCCAGGAGGTGACCGTAACCAGCATGATTGCCGGAGGTAAGGGATGCTCCACCGCCAGATAGCCACCGTTGACCTGTCCACCGGGGAGGTGAAGACAGAGCCCCTCCCCCAGGAGTGGCGACGCCGCTACCTGGGGGGCCGGGGCATCAATATGCTCCTGCTCTACTCCCGCTACCCCCCCGTGGACCCCTTCTCCCCGGAGAACCCCCTCATCTTCGGCTGCGGCTTGCTCACTGCTCTGCCCGGCTTCGGCAGCGGTCGCATGAATGTCACCGCCTACTCCCCGGCCTCGGGCAACCTGGGGGACTCCAATGTAGGCGGCCACTTCGGCCCCGAGCTGCGCTTCGCCGGCTACGACCACCTCATCGTAACCGGCCGCAGCCCTGAGCCCACCTACCTGCTCATCTCAGACGGTAAGATAGAAATACGGGACGCCTCCCACCTGTGGGGCCTGACCACCCTGGAGACCCAGCAAACCCTTCGCCGGGAGCTGCGGGAGGAGAGGCTGCGGGTGCTGACCATCGGCCCCGCCGGGGAGCGGGGGGTGAGGATGGCCTGCATCATCACCGGCCCCAAGGACGCCGCTGGGCGCTTCGGCATGGGGGCGGTGATGGGGGCCAAGAACCTCAAGGCGGTGGCAGTGAAAGGCACCCAGGACCTCTCCGTGGCCCACCCCCGGGAGCTGCTCTCCTACAGCCGTGAGCAATACGAGGCGCTGTGGCGGCGCCGGTGGATTCAGACCCTGGGCCGCCAGGGCACCCCCCTGCTGATGGCCCCCGCCAACGAAGGCGGCTGGCTCCTCACCCGCAACGACCAGGGAGGCCCCCTGGGGGAGCGGGGCCGGGCCATCTACGCCGAGAGCCTGGAGCCATTCTCCCTGGGCATGGCCTCCTGCTTCGGCTGCACCGTCCACTGCCGCCACCGCCACCTCGTGCCGGGCGGGCCCCGGGGGGAAGGGCCGGAGTACAGCGCCTTCGCCTGGATGGGCGCCAACCTGGAGGTGCTGGACACCGAACTCATCATCCGGGCCACCGACCTCCTCAACGACTACGGCATGGACATCATAGACACCATGGTGATGATTGCCTTCGCCTTTGAGCTCTACCAGCGGGGCATCATCTCCCGCTCCCTCAGTGGCATCCCCCTGGAGTGGGGGGACGGGGAGGCGGTGCTGGCCCTCATCCACCAGATGGCACAACGGGAGGGGCTGGGGGACATCCTATCCGAGGGCAGCTACTGCCTCAACCGGCTGCCCCCCGAGGCGGAGCCGTACCTGATGCGGGTGAGGAACGCCCTGCTGGGCCCGGCACCGGGGAGCCGGGTGGTGAAGAGCTTCGGCCTGGCCCACGCTGTGGCCACCATCGGCGGCCACCTCCACCGCAACCGCCCCGGCGTCGATGTGCTCGGGCTGCCCGCCCAGGTGCTGGAGGACCTCTACGGCGGCCCCGTGTCCCCCGACTCCCGCTCCTACGATGGCAAGGCCCGCATGGTGTGGTGGCACGAGCTGCTGTATGCCGTGTGCGACTCCCTGGGCTTCTGCCGCTTCCAGACGGTGTTCAACAGCCCCCACGCCCCCCAGTACCCCCAGTACCGGGAGCTGATACGCCTGGCCCTGGACTGGGACATGTCCATAGAGGAGCTAAAGGAAGCCGGGGAGCGCATCTACACCACGGAGCGGCTGCTGCTGGGACGCATGGGGGTGGGGGGCCGGGAGCACGATACCCTGCCCCGGCGCTGGTTTGAGGAGCCGGTGGCCGAAGGCCCGTGCAAGGGCGAGCTGATAGAGCGCCCCCAGTTTGAGAAGTTCCTGGACGACTACTACGCCCTCCACGGCTGGGGCAACGACGGCATACCCACCCCGGAGACGGTGGCGAGGCTGGGGATACTATGACCCAGCGGCAGGAAATCCTGGTTACCGTCCCAGTGTGCACCGGGTGCCGGCTGTGCGAGGTGGCGTGCTCGCTGTTCCACCGGGGGGCGGTGAACCCAGAGGGGGCACGGGTGTGGGTGGCCGAGGACTGGGACAACTCCCTCTACGAGCCACACATCTGCCAGCTTTGTGAGGACGCCCCCTGCGCCGGGGCCTGCCCCCTGGAGGCCCTCACCCAGGAGGCGGGCACCGGCGTCATCCGGGTGGACTCTGACCTGTGTAACGCCTGCCTGGCTTGTGTGGAGGCCTGCCCCTACGGGGCCATCCGGTGGAGCGATGCCCTAAACGAGCTACTGGTATGCGACCGCTGCGGCGGGGAGCCCTCCTGCCTGCCCTTCTGTCACCGGGGCGCCCTCAGCCAGACCCCTTAGCCTTATTTCCCACCCGCCCGCCCGGTAGATATAGTCAGGGGCAGAGCCCCATTGGAACCCTCAGGGCGGGGCAAGCCCCACCCCTACATGCCGCCACCCAGTCCGCAGGACTCCGGCTAAGTACCTGAGGGGGGCACAATATACTCCTCAAGCTCCCCCACCAGCACCACCTCTTCCCTATCGTTCTTTATCTCGGTGCTGCACCTGATACGGTTCTTGTCTTTCAGAATCTCCGCCACGGTAACGGTTACGGTGAGTGTGTCGCCGGTGTAAACGGGCCGGATGAACTTCTGCCTGGTGGTATGGATAATGCCGTTCACCTGCAGCTTTTCAAACAGCAAGGCCGTCAGCGGCCTGGACACCAGGGCGGCGGTCAGCACACCATGCACGACCCTGCGGCCGAATTTGGTCTCTTTTCGCGTCCACTCGTCATCCACATGGACCGGGGCATCGCTGACGAGGGTGTTGATAAACCGGTCCAGGTCTTCATCGGTAAAGGTATGCACATAGCTTTGCGAAGCCCCCACCGGAATCTGGTCTATTGCCTTAAACTGCCCCAACCTGTACTGCCCATGTGTAGCGCTCTGGCCTTCCATCCTGCCTCCTTGCTTTCGGGGCTCTCGGTCGGTGCCCTATGATTCATCCCCGCAATCAGGCCTGAGCAGCGGAGCGGGAGAAGCTGGGGCCGAAGTACAGGGGCAGGAGCTGCCGGAGCTCCTCCACGGTATAGGGGCCGGCCTCTACATACTCCCTGGCCTCTTCCAGAATGCCCTCGAGGCTGCCCAGCCGCAGGTAGCGCTGCAGCTTGTCCTCATAGCTGTAACCGGCGGCCTCTGCCAGCAGGGTAACATAGTTCTTTATCTGAAAGGGATACTCCCAACCGGCCGGGTTGAAGTAGCGGTGGCACCCCTGGCACACCGTAGTCATAATCTGGGCGCCGGTCTTCCGGACCTCGTCCAGGGCCTGGCGGCGCATCGCCTCAGCTATACGAGGATAGTGCCGCTGGGCGCCGCCGCCGCAGCACGGGGCATCCTCCCGGTTGCGGGCCATCTCCACCAGGGTGAGGCCGGGGATGGCCCTGAGAAGCGTGCGCACCGACTCAAAGTCCCTCCCCTTGCGGCCCAGGTTGCACGAGTCGTGGAGGGTCACCGTGGCCTCTACGGGCCTGGTCAGCTTGAGCTTGGGCAACTGCTCCACCAGGAGCTGGGAGACATGGATAGGCTCAAAGGGTATATCAGCATACTTGGGGAACTCGTTCCGGGTGAGGGAGTAGCAGGTGCCGCACCACAGGGCCACCCTCCGGGGCCGGAAGGCGGATAGTGCCCGCAGGTAGTCCCCGGTGGCCCTCTCGGTCTTCTCCAGCTCACCCTTCAGCAGGTGCTTTGACCCGCAGCACAGGTCGCCTCCCGCCAGGGCCACGAAGTCCAGGCCGGTCATCTCCAGCAGGTCCATGAGGGCCAGCACCTTATCAGGCATCAGGAATACATTGCAGCCCAGGAAGACCACCAGCTCCTTTGGCTGGGGGTCGGGCGGCACCTGGGTAAGCCAGCGGACCTGAGACGGCTTTATCTGCAGGGAGCCTATGACCTGGTTGAGGTCATAGGCCCTGTCCCCAATCTGGGCCTGGGCGACGGAGGGGGGGTGGTAGCCGCAGCCGACCAGCTCGGCCTTGAGGACCTCCCGGAGCCGTAGAGGGTTGAGCCCCTGGGGACAGGAGTTCACACACAAGGCACAACCGGCACAGGAAAAGGCATGTTCCCCGGCGGCCTCCTGGGGGCCACCGCCCTTCAGGAACTGGATTAGCTTCTCCTGGACCTCCACCGGGCCTTCCTGGGGAGACGAGCGCATGGGGAACACCGGACACACCTCCAGGCAGTCGCCGCAGAAGTCGCAGCCTTCAATGAGCCTGGCCTTCTCGGCGGCGAACTCCTCGCTGAGTGATGAGTACTGTTTAGCGCGTCCTGCTTCCAAGAATGTCCCTCCGTCCTGTGCTATCGCAATATGGTGGCATGATATGCCGCCCTACCCCGCCCGTCAAGCTGGCCCCACCCCCCCATCCTGGCCTTGACCCCCTCCCCCAGGGGACGTACAATAGTCTTACAG
>JAZGBK010000242.1:0-2692 GCA_036476365.1 Dehalococcoidia bacterium | reverse complement strand
ACCCAGTGGATTTGTCATCTATCCCCCCTCACCTCTCAGGGGTGGCCGGAAGAAATCGGAGACGGGCCTGCCCCGCACCGTTACCCCCCCCGGTGCCCCCGTTACTGTTTCTACAGCAGGGGCAGGGGGTGGCGGAGGAGGCGCTGCGGATATACCCGCGGGTGCCGGCTCAGGCGGCGGTGGTGTGGGGGAGATGCCAACCGGCGCAGCCTCAGGGGGCGGCGCAGGGGCCGTCTGGGGGGCCGGTACCGGCCTCTCCTCCCGCAGGCGCAGCACGGGACGCTGCACCGTGATGGCATATACCGGGCACTCCACCTCGCATAGCTCGCAGCCCATACAGTCCTCGGGGCGGCTGACCACCGACTTCTTGTCTATTATGTCCAGGACACCGGTGGGACATACCTGGGCACAGATAGCGCAGCCGTTGCACCTGTCCAGGTCAACGCTAACGCTGCGTCTCGCCAGTTCCACGGCCATGGCGCTACACCTGCCCTCTGATGTGCAAGTAGCCCTCCTCGTCCACGAGGCCCCGGTCCCCTGTGTGGAACCAGCCCTCTTTGTCCAACCTCTGCTCGGTGGCCTCGGGGTGGTGGTGGTAGCCCGGCATCATGTGAAGGCCCGGATAGATGCCCTGCACGCACACCTCCCCCTCCTGGCCGCCGGGTCTCTCCTGTCCCGAGGCGGGGTCAATCACCTTCACCCGGCAGTGGGGCATGACCCGGCCCGAGGTGGCCGCTATCTTGGCCGCCCCATCCCCGGGGACGGTGGCGCTCACCAGCCCCACCTCCGCCCTGCCGTAGGCGTTCATTATCCCCCCCAGCCCCCGACGCTGCAGGCGCTCCACAATCTGCCAGTGGGCAGGTGCGCCCAGCACCAGGCCCTTCTTCACTGAGCCCAGGTCGTATGTCTCCGACTGGGGGTGGTCCAGCAGGGAGGTAAAAAGCCCGTCATCGCCCACCAGGGCGGTCACCCGGGCCGCTGGCACGGCCCTCAATATTGCTTCGGGCTCCCAGCGCTCCACTATCTCCAGGGCGGCCCCCACATATACGGCCAGTAACGGTACCCAGGCAGGGAAGCCGGGCAGAAAGGCCGGGGGGAGTAGCAGACGGTCATCGGCGTTAAACTGCAGGATGTCGGCCACGATGTGGGCCAGGGCCGCAGCCATACGGTGGGGGAGCATAGGGGCCAGGGGGGTGCCATCCCCCGGAAGGTACATTATCTGGAAGGGGTCATTGGGGGATACCCCCCCCTGGGTATGGGCCAGCTCCTCTGCCGGGCTCTGGTTCCCCATGTCTATCACATCGTCCAGGGTGAACATCCCCTTGTAGCCCTGCGGGGCAGTGCATATAACATGGCGCAGCCGGGGCAGCCGTGACGAGGCCAGGGCGCCCGGCCCGGCCGACTCCAGCTCGGGGCACAGCCCATACACCGCGTCCAGGGCGTTCACCTCGTCCCGGCCCCAGAAGTTGTCCTGAAAGAGGAGCGCTGTAGCCTGGGAGTGCTCCAGGTGCTGCTCCACACCCCTGGCATCGGCGTGGGTGGGCACCGCCACCAGCCGCGCCCCAATCTTATAAAGGGCAAACTGGGTGGCTACCGATAGGGGCGTGGTGGGCATCCACAGTGCCACCTGGCTCCCCCGGCCTATACCCAGGCGCAGGAGTCCCCCGGCTATGGCGTTGGCCCGTTGGCCGAGCTCCCGGTAGCTCCACCGCTCTCCCTGAAAGGAGGAGAGGGCTTCCCGTTCGCCGAAGCGCTCCACGGCCCGGTCCAGCAGTGCGCCCCAGGTGGTGTTGCTCTCGGCGTAGTAGCGGGGCACACCCTCCGCAGAGGGTGCCATACACGGCAGGTCCCAGGGAGCAGCTACCTTGATTTCATAGGTGAGAGGGGCCGGGGTTGAGGCTGGAGCCGGGGGTGGGGCTGGAGCGGGTGGAGGTGCCTGCGTCTGGGGGGGAGCGGCGGTGGCCCCCGGGCTGCCCCCGAACACCCAGGTCCCAGGTGTCAGCTCTCTCCAGTCCCGTACCTGTTCATCTGCCATCGGACTAAACAATACTATCCACTATCGCCCATCGCCATGTCAAGCCGAAGGTGTTGGTATGCCCTCAGGGGAGTGCGGCCCAGGAATGGGCTATGGCTGGTACCCAACCTATGTGTCGGACACCCCAATTTCACCGCAGGTGGCGGGGGAGGACATTTATCCCCCTGGGGCCCGATGTCCGCCAGTATTCGGGCATATACTTCTCCCTCCCCAGGTTGGTGTTGCGGTGGCAACGCACCGGAAGCCCGGCAGATACAGTAGAAGTCCCGCCGCCAGCCTGTTACTGATTTCCACCGGGCCAATCTTGATGGGCTGGAACATCGCCTCAAAAGCCATGATGCTACCTCCCTCTAAGCCTGAATGGCCGGGCCTCTCCCATACTTCCGGTGGACACGAGGCAGGTTACCGGTCCTGACGAACGGTATGATACCGTTGGCCCAACAGGGTGTCAACCTGCGCCTATCCCCCTGCACCTATCCAGGTGATGTAAGCCGCTCAAAGTTGCACATTTTAGGGGGGGCGGGTACAATGCCGGGGTGTAAAGCATCGTAACGGGAGGCAACATGTATCCTCATATGCTCCAACCTATACAGGTAGGCCGCACTACCCTCAGCAACCGCCTGGCCGTCTTTCCCACCCAGAAGTGCCTGACCACCC
>JAZGBK010000241.1:0-2508 GCA_036476365.1 Dehalococcoidia bacterium | reverse complement strand
AGCAGCAGATGGGGCGGGAAGATGGCCCTCACCGAGCCGTCGACCGTGGCCACTATCAGCTTGCGGCCCTCCTCCAGCCTGTCCATGAGCTGGTGGCCCTTGACATCCTCGGTCATGGTGTAGGTGACCTCGCCCCCTTCGTTGGTGAGCAGGGTCAGGGAGTCCCCGGAGACGGAGCCTACCGTGTCCGGAATGAGCTCCAGGGTGTGGGGTACCCCGTCATTATCGGTGACCCGCAGCTCCAGGCCCATGAAGTGGGAGTAGCGCTCCCCGGCGGGGATGCCCTCCAGTTCGGGTCCCAGCAGGCGCAGGGGCCAAAACAGCCCCAGCTTGGGTTTGGGGTGGGGCTTGCGGGGTTCACGGGGCTGCCGGGGCTCCCTGGACGGGGAGACCTGGGACAGGTCCAGGGTGATGTCCCCTTTCCCCACTACGCTGAGGGTCACCAGGCCTTCGGCCTCTTTGACTATGCTCATGAGGTCATGCGGTGTGGCCACCGGGAAGCCGTCAACATGGGTGATGATGTCCCCCTGCTCCAGCCCGGCCTCAGCCGCCTGGCTTTCAGGGGCAACCCGCACCACCACCAGCCCCTCCTGGTGTTCCACCCCCAGCCTCTCGGCCACTTTGGGAGTGAGCGTGGCCACCGCCATCCCCAGGCGCATGGCAGCGGCTGTGGGCCGGAGCTGCGGCTTGCCGTGCTCACCCGGTCCGCGGGGCTCTCGAGGTCCGCGGGGCTCGCCCGACGGGGAGACCTGGGACAGGTCCAGGGTGATGTCCCCTTTCCCCACTACGCTGAGGGTCACCAGGCCTTCGGCCTCTTTGACTATGCTCATGAGGTCGTGTGGCTTGGCTACTGGGGAGCCGTCAACATGGGTGATGATGTCCCCCTGCTCCAGCCCGGCCTCAGCCGCCTGGCTCTCAGGGGCGACCCGCACCACCACCAGCCCCTCCTGGTATTCCACCCCTAACTTCTCGGCCACCTTGGGGGTGAGGGGGGCTACTGCCATTCCCAGGCGCATGGGGCCGCCGCGCGCCCGGAGCTGCCCCTGCCCCCGGGGGGCGTCCTCCCCGTTGTCCGCCCAGGGTGGGGCGGCGGCTACGCCGGTGGAGAGCACCACCCCGGCAGCCAGCACCAGCGCCAGCAGGCTTAGAATCAGCTTCTTCATGTTTCCCCTCCTTCAGAGTGTTCTCAACATGTATAACGGAGTGGAGGGGGAGATGGTTAGGGGTGATGGTAAGAAAAGCGTTTCATTTCCCAGCCACCCGCCCAGGAAGTAACTCTGGGGGGCTTCGCCCCCAAGCCCCCCAGGTGGAGCGGAGCACACGCCGCACCTACATTGGGGAAATTGTAGGGGCAGGGCGCAGCAAGCGGCGCCCCTACCTCGCTGCCCCCTTCAAGTTTGTCGGGCAAGGGACTCCCGGGGGAGGGCCAGGGGTATTGACACGGCACGAAGCCGTGACTAAAATATGGGCACTACCACTATGAAGGAGGCAACATGCTGTTCCACGTCACCCTGGTCCACGACGCTGCCCACTGTCCCGGCCACCACCCGGAGCTGGGGCCGCCGCTGATGGAGGCACTGGCGAAGAGGGACGAGATAGCTGGGCGCTTTGGGGTCAAGCTCCACAGCATCCTCAACGCTGCCCCGGAGCACATCATGTACGTAGTGGCCGAGGCGGAGCTACCGATGGCATTAGCGCAGTGCCTGGTTCAGCTGTTCCCCTTTGAGCAGCAGGAGTTCCGGACGACGCCTGTGACGACCATCGAAGACACTATGGCGTTCCTACAGAAGATGGGGCCGCCTCCCGGACGGTAGAGCACCGCTACCCTTGCCTTTTCTGTCCCGGGCTTGCTACGGCATCTGGGGGAAATAGCCTTTGGACCCGGGCGCTGGGGCGGTGCGGAAGCGGTGGTAGCTGAGCCCCTGGGCCGCCCACAGTAGCTGGGAGAGCTGCTCCAGGGACAGGGCGTCCGGGGTGTAGCGGCGCACCGAGCGGCGCCGAAGCAGCGCCCCCTCCACGGAGACACTGCCCTGGTGGCGGGGTGGGGACAGGGGGATGGGCATATCAGCCCTTGATAACCCCCAGGGGCCGGGAGCGCATCACCTTGCGGGAGATGCCCGCCCGGTGCACCACCTCCACCACCTGGGCCACATCCTTGTAGGCCTCGGAGACCTCCTCGGCCAGGCCGCTCCGGGAGGTGGCCCTCACCGTAATGCCCTTCTTCTCCAGCATCCCGGCTATATCCCGGCCCTGCATGCTCCGCTTGGCCGCCCCCCGGCTCTGCAGGCGCCCCGCCCCGTGGCAGGTGGAGCCCCAGGACTCCTTCATAGCGCCCTCGGTGCCGGTGAGCAGGAAGGAGTAGCGGCCCATGTCGCCGGGGATGAGCACCGGCTGGCCCACGGTGCGGTAGCGCAGGGGCACCTCGGGGTGGCCGGGGGGGAAGGCCCGGGTGGCCCCCTTGCGGTGGATGACCAGCCTGGTGGGGCGGCCCTCCACCGGGTACTCCTC
>JAZGBK010000240.1:0-2209 GCA_036476365.1 Dehalococcoidia bacterium | reverse complement strand
CTGCTGGCGTGGAGGGCCGGCCGCCTCCGTCTTGCTCACTCGGAGCGGTTCGGCCGCTATGGGGCTGTGGTGCTGGTAGCGTTTGTAGCCGTCCCCCTGCCGTTTACGGGGGCTTGGACGGGCTCTCTGGCGGCCTGGGTCTTCCAGGTGCCCCCCCGCAGTGCTATCCCCCTCATTGCCCTGGGGGTGGTCATCGCCGGGGGCGTGGTTACGGCGGTTACCCTGACGGGCATAGAGCTGAGCAGCCTCTTCCTTCAGTAGCCCTGCTTCAGGTCCAGTAGGTTGAGCAGGGGCTCCCCCCGGATGTAGCGCCCCAGGTTCTCGCAGAAGAGGCCGGTGGCCCGCTCCACGAAGCGCTCCGAGAGTCCGGCCATGTGCGGGCTCACGATGGTGTTGGGCATGCTCCACAGTGGGCTTTCGGCGGGCAGGGGCTCCTTCTCAAAGACATCCAGCCCTGCCCCAGCAATCCACCCCTCCCGGAGGGCTTGGACTAAGGCGGCCTCGTCCACCACACCCCCTCGGGCCACATTGATGAGGTAGGCGGTGGGCTTCATGGTGCGCAGCTCCTCCTGGCCGATTATGCCGCGGGTCTCCGCAGTGAGGGGCAGGCACAGCACCACGAAGTCGCTGTGCTGGAGCAGATGGGGCAGCGAGTCCGGGGGCACCACCTCGTCCACATCCGGGAGGGCCTCGCCGGTGAGAGCCGTCTTCTTGATACCCAGGACCCTCATGCCAAGTCCCCGGGCGGCCCGGGCCACCGGCATGCCTATGCTACCCAGCCCCACCAGCCCCACCGTCTTGCCCTCCAGCTCCCCGGGGTATAGCTGCTTCCAGCGCTGCTCCTGCTGGTGGGCCAGGAAACGGGGTGCCTGCCGCACCAGCATCAGCATCAGGAGCAGCACATGCTCGGCGATGATGGGGGCAAAGGTGCCCTGGCCGGTGGTGACGGTGACCCCACCGTTCATTATGTCGCCGCGGATGTGGTCAATGCCGTGGGCTACCAGTTGCACCCAGCGCAGTTTGGGGCTGCGGGCCACCATATCCGGCAGCACCCGGATGCCGAAGTAGGCCTCGGCCTCCTGGAGCAGGGGCACCAGCCGGGCCTCGGCCCGGTCCCGGTCCTCCTGCGGTGCTTCCCCCATGCCAGGCACCCCCCGGGCACCCCGCCCCAGCAGCGCGCTCACCTCGTCGGTCACCAGGTGTACCCGCACCCCCGGGTGTACGGAGGCAATCTGTTGCAGCAGGTCTTCCCCCAAGCGCAGGCCCACCAGCACATTGTATTGTTTCAAGCGACCCTCGCAGCCACTCCTGCGCTCACTCAGGGAAAGAAGGAACGCAGGAGGTCAAACTCCTCTGGCAGGAGGGCCAGCACCAGGGGGAAGCGCTCCACCAGCAGGGCAGCCAGGGCGGAGCCCCGTACTGCCGAGTCCAGCCCCACAACGGGGAAGCTGGCCACCAGGGCCAGCACCGCCCCCAGGAGCACCCCGCTCAGCACCAGGCCCAGGGCACCCCCCGCCAGCCGGTTGGCCCACCCCAGCATGACCAGGGAGAGCATGCCGGTAAGCACCTTGGATACCATTGAGGCCACTACCATGACCGCTATCAGGACTATGAGGAAGGCGGCTACCCTGGCGATGGCCGCCTCGGAGCTGAAAATCCCCTCCGCTATGGGAGTGTAGAAGATACCTGCAAGCACTATCCCCACCACCAGCCCCACCAGGGGGACTACGACGCCGATGAGCCCCCGGCGCAGTCCCCACAGGGTGGCCAGGCCCAGGATAACCAGCAGCGCGATGTCCAGCCAGTTCATGTCCCTGTTATTTTACCTCAAAGGTCAAGATGTTTTCTATAGGGGTACTGAGGCCGCCTGGCAACCATTTTCATACTCAGCCCCCCGCCCGTGGGCTATATCAGGGGGTCTGGGGGGCGAAGCCCCCCCCCGGTAGAATCCCCGGCGGGGGGTGGGAAAGACAAGGCTCGGTAACCGACCTGGGGGCCGGTGCCTGAGCGGCTGGGTGCAGCTTGCAGTGGAAAGGTCCCGCCACAGGCCCCTTCCGTCTCCGCCGGGGCATACACTATACTTGGAGAGTGGCTATGATTCGTTTCCGGGTAACCACAGTGGACTCAGTCCAACATCGTTTTGACCCCCTTACCGGGGCGGAGACCCGTATCAACCCCTCCCGGGCGCACCGGGTGAAGCAGGGGGAGG
>JAZGBK010000024.1:0-2097 GCA_036476365.1 Dehalococcoidia bacterium | reverse complement strand
GACCTCAGAGATTTCGTTCAGGAGCGCCTGGGCACGGTCCAGCATGTCCCGGGCCGGTTCCTGCTCCTGACGGTGGATGGCCCGGATGGCGGCAGAGCAATGGCGTACTGTATCCCGGGAGAGGCTCAGGGTACGCTCCCGGGCACCATCCTTGGTGGCAAGGCCCTTGCGCACCTGCTCGGCTATATCTTCCAGGCGGGAGGTGAACTCACTTGGTGTCACTCATGGCCTCCTCTATGGCCGCCGCCATCTCGGCGGTAGCCTTCTCCACATCGGGCGCCCCCAGGACGGCGTTGATGACGGCTATGGCATCCGCCCCGGCGCGCATCACCTGGCCTACATTATCACGGTTGATGCCGCCTATGGCCACCACCGGCAGAGAGACGGCCTGCTTGACCTCCCGCAGGGCCTCTAAGCCCTTGACCACCGCCCCCGACTTGGAGGTGGTAGGGAACATGGCCCCCACCGCCACATAGTCGGCCCCCCCCTCCTGGGCAGCCCGCGCCTGCTCCGCGGTCTTGGCGGAGACGCCGATAAGCCGGTCCACAGACAGGAGACGCCGGGCCACCTGTAGGGGAAGGTCGCTCTGCCCCAGGTGCAGCCCGTGGGCACCGCTGGCCAGGGCCAGGTCCAGGTGGTCGTTAACCAGAAAGATGCCGCCGCCGGCGGCGCACTCCGCCGTCATCTCCTGGCATATAGGCAGCAGCACCCCCTTGTCCCGCCCCTTGTCCCGGAGCTGCACCACCCGGGCACCACCGCTGAGGGCCTGGCGGCACAGCTGTACCTCTTCACGCCCCCTCAGAAACTCGCTATCTATAATGACGTACAGTCCCGATATTTTCTGCCGGCTTTCCTGACGCAGGAGGCGGGAGAGGAGCTCCTTCTCCACGGAGTATAGAGTGAATCGGGCCTCCTGAAAGGTCTGGGGCTGCCAGGGAGAGCCGGGGAGCTGGGCCAGCTCCTCCAGTACCCGGAGCGACTCCTGGACCCTCTTGGCGTTAGCGCTCACCAGGTCGGCCGGCCCCGTCCGTCCCTCCGTCGCGGCACGGGCGCCCACATCACCGCCGGCGTCCCGGGCCGAGAGCAACTCCCTTTCCATAGGACGGCCGGTCTCCCGCAGCCGGTGGCGAATGGAGCGCAGCGTCTCGGTCAGCGGGGTGTCGTTCAGGAGGAAACGGGCCACATCCTCCAGCGCCCGCAACCCCTCCGCCGCCCGGTCCAAATTGGCATCCGCAGCCCGTAAAGTCATAGCTCGCCCAGATTGGGCTGGAGGTCTTTGGCAGCCCCGGGCAGCTCCCCCTCCCGGGCACCTTTAATCATGTCCTGCACCTCGGACGGCATATCCATGCCCATCTGCTGGAAGCGCTTCTCCACCCAGCGGCCGAGGTTACGAGGGTCTTTGTAGTAACCGGGGCCGGGGCGGTCGGGGTCGCCGGAGCTCTCGTGGATGGACCCTATGGAGCGGTGATGGGCGAAGGAGGACATCATCCGGGAGAGCTGGCCGCCGCAGGCAGGGCAACCGGGGGAAACCGCCTGGGAGAAGCTGCGCTGGAAAACGGTGGTCTTCTGGCGGCAGGGGGGGCAGAAGAACTCATAGATAGGCACAGCCTACTCCTCGCCCTCCCCGTCATCACCCGCAGGACCCGTGTCGGGCATCTCACCCCGCTCCATGCGTTCCACCACATCCCGGTACTCGGGCTCCGTGTCTTCGGTATCCATACCCCGGCTCATGCGCCGGTTCCATTCGGCGAGGGCACGGGGGTCATTGCCCTCCATGGCCCGGATTAGCTGGTTATCGGACAGGATGCCCTCATAGATATCCTGGTCGGTGCGGCGCATGGCAAAAGTGGAGAAGAGACGGCTGAGGTCGGCGCTGCCGCAGCGAGGACACGCCAGTGTCGTAGAGGCCCCCCGCACCAGCAGGCTCACCTTGCGCCCACACCCTCCACACCGGTACTCATAGATGGGCATAACGCCTAAATTGTAGCCAAGTAGGTTAGGTTTGGCAAGTTGCCCCACCCCGAGAGCCCATCGTATCTGTTCAGGACAGGCGCCATGCTGAGCACTGTCCTGAGCCTGCCGAAGGGCCTGTCGAAG
>JAZGBK010000239.1:0-2229 GCA_036476365.1 Dehalococcoidia bacterium | reverse complement strand
GCAGCCACTATACAGTCCTATTAGGGGGCCGTCAACAGAGTGAAGGTCCTATGGCAGCGGTTGGTACTTCCCACCCGCCCGGTACATGTTTTCGGGGGCTTCGCCCCCCAGATGTAATTCCGTGGGTGGGTGGGTGGTAAAGGAAAGGCCATTGAGCACGGGCGGAAGATTGTGCCGACTACCGCCTGGTAGCCCTACTCCTTGGGGTTGAAGAGGACGGCGGGGCCGGTCTCGGCGGAGTAGGCAAACCCCTGGGCCTGGCGGTTGCTGCCGTAGCGGGCCGTTAGCTCCTCCACGGGGCCGGAGTCAAGGGCGCGCATGGGGCAGCTCTCCACGCACACCGGCTCCTGGCCCCCGGCCAGCCGCTCCAGGCAGAAGTCGCACATGTCCATCTTGGGGTTGTCCCCGTCTCCGAACTGGGGGACATCATAGGGACAGGCCCGGAGACACATGTCACACTTGTCACCCCCCAGGCACTTCTCCTTGTCCACCACCATGATGCCGTCCTGGGGGCGCTTGGTGATGGCCCCCACGGGACAGGCCCCGGCGCAGGAGGGCCGGGCGCAGTGGTAGCAGGAGGTGACCAGGAAGGCCACCGAGACCTCCGGGAAGCGGCCCGTCTCCAGGGTGGACACCTGGCGGCGGGAGGCGGGGCCGGCGGAGATATCGTGCCAGTCCTTGCAGGCTACGGCGCAGGTATAGCAGCCGGTGCACCGGGTCTGGTCAAAGTAGAAGCCCATGTTCATGGCTGCTCCCCCCTCAGGCTTTCTCCACCTGGACGAGGCCGGTGTTGTAGGGGAAGGAGCCTCCCGGGGAGTAGGTGTCCTTGGTAAGCACATTGGCGCAGCCGCCCCGGTCCACCCCATCCTCGCCGGGGTCGAACCATGCGCCGTGGGGCACATCCACCACCCCGGGCATAATCCTCTCCGTGACCCTCACCGGCAGCTCCAGCACACCCCGGTCGTTGAACGCCCGCACCGTGTCGCCCTCGGCGATGCCGCGGGCCTCGGCATCCACCCGGTTCATTATCACCACCTGGCGCTGTGTCTCCCGGACCCAGGGGATGTTCTCAAACTGGCTGAGTGCCCGGCGGCGGTAATGCGTGGTGATGAGCAGCAGGGGGTACTTCCGGGTCAGGGGGTCGTTGGGGCCTTCCCAGCCTTCCATATGGCGGGGTAGGGGGGGGATTTCGGGGTGGCCCTGGTCCGCCCAGTGCTGGGAGTAGATTTCAATCTTCCCCGAGGGAGTCTTGAAAGCGAAGTGCTCGGGGTCCTCTATCTGCTGCTGGAAGGCCACAAAGGGCTCATCCAGCTCCATGCGGTGGATGACCTTCCGGCGGAACTCGTCGAAGTCGGGCACCTCGCTCCGGCTCACGGCCTCCCGCAGGTACTCCTCCTCGGTCTGGTCGCCGAAGTCGGTTACGCCCATCTTGGCGGCCAGGTCCCGGCCGATATCCAGGTGGGACCTGGTCTCCCCCAGGGGTTCAATGGCCTTGTTGACGAAGCCGTAGTAGGCCCCTCCCACCCCCTGGTCTATATCGTTGCGCTCCAGGAAGGTGGTGGTGGGCAGGACGATATCGGCGAACTTGGCGGTGGGGGTCATAAACTGCTCCATGACCACCAGGAAGTCCAGGGCCTTCAGGGCCTGGGCAATCTTGTTGGTGTTGGGGAACTGGTTGAGGTAGTTGCAGTTCACCACCCAGGCCAGCTTGCAGTCGGCGGGGAAACCGCCCGCCTTGCCCTTGAGGATGAAATCGGGCATTTCATTGAAGTGCACCCGGGAGCTCCTGTAGCTGGTGGGGGAGCCCCGGGGAGGCTCGGGCACATCGTCCACGGGGTTGGGCACCCTGATGGGGGACCTCATTTTCAAGGGGTAGCCGCCGATGATGGACTCCCAGGCCCGGCCGGCGGCGTCGCCGCCGTGGATGCCCACATTGCCCGTCATGGCCGCTAGTATGCTGGCCGCCCGGTGGTACTGCTCACCGTAGGCGGTGCGGCCGGGGGCGATGCCCGCCATGAGGGCTGCCGGTCTGGTGGTGGCGTACTCCCGGGCCAGGGCGGCGATGGTGGCCGAAGGCACCCCGGTGATGGCCTCCGCCCACTGCGGGGTCTTGGGGGTGCCGTCTCCGGCCCCCAGCACCAGGTCCTTGTATTGGTCAAAGCCCGATGCATAGGTATCCAGGAACCTCTTGTCATGGAGGTCTTCGGTGATTATCACATGGGCCATGGC
>JAZGBK010000238.1:0-2982 GCA_036476365.1 Dehalococcoidia bacterium | reverse complement strand
GACACAGCAGGCCAGGACAACGCTCCGCCCGATACCCTCCTTGCAGTGCACCAGCGTCCTTCGGCCAGTCTGCAGCTCGTTCAGCACCCACTGCACCCCCTGTTCCAACTGCTCCTGAGAAGGAGGGAAGTGGTCCCGGGCGGGGAGGTGGAGGAAGCGGATCCCGTGCTGCGCCAGCAGCGCTGGGTTATCCCTGTCCTCTGAGCACAGATCAAGGACGGCCCTGACCCCCATTCTGGCCAGCTCCGCAATGTGGTGAGGGTGCAAGGTACCAGAGACCCCCAGCAGGTTGGTAATCCAGGAGAGGTCAGGCCCGGGCCGCCCGAAAGAACCCACGTACCTCAAGATGCGGATGAACGCTCGTCGATTAAGTATGACCATACCTCCTACTGAAGGAGCGCGAGGGCCCAGCCCTCAAGTGGGGCGCAAAGGATGCAAGCCGCTTCGGGCCAGTCCGTGTGCCCACTCAACATGCCAGGGAAGCAAGTAACCCCCGGCAATCCGTCTCCCCCATATGGTAATTAGCATAAGTACCCCGGCTCTGTCAACGCCGGGGAATCCTGAGACTGGTCTTCCCCGACGACTAGTCCCGAGCCGCCACGGTATAAGCCTCAGCTGTCGCCCTCTGTATACAGAAATGGTACCCCCATGCCGGCGGCGTAACGCTGGCGGCGGGCAACAAGAGCTCATTCTTGTGCCGTGGCGCACTCCCGCCCGTGGCTCACCTCTCGTCGCTCACGAATCTCGCTGGGCTAGGCAAGGACACATGATAGCAAAAGCTCGTTTTATATGGAAGGTAACATAAGTCCATTCTGTTGACTTTCAGGCAGCTGAGAGTAAGTCCATCTGAGGCCGAAAAACAGGGCACGGTTCAACATTTGCGATGGCCCAGCCTTACTGTTTTCCTTCAGGCCGCCTGGACGAGTACCCTAGCTTTACACCTGGACCGATTCCTGAGTAGCAGGTCACCCCTGGCAGATAAGGATATGGTATCATTGAGGCCAACCTGGCCCCGAATCCAAGAGCAGGAGGTAGGCAATGAAACTGTCAGGCAAAGTGGCCATTGTAACCGCCGCTGCCGGGGCGGGGATTGGACAGGCCACGGCCCGCACTTTAGCCGAGAACGGCGCCCATGTAGTGGTCAGCGACGCCCACCCCAACCGCCCGATTACCATGGCCAACACTCTCAAAGAGGCCTTTGGTGTGGCTACCCTGGGAGTTCAGTGCGATGTAACCGACCGCGCCCAGGTGGATGATATGGTCAGGAAGACTCTGGACAGCTTTGGGCGGATTGATATTCTGGTGAACAATGCGGGCACCAACCGGGTGAGCCGCATTGTGGACATGACCGATGAAGCTTGGGACCTGGTCATCAATGTAAACCTCAAAGGCACTTTCTACTGCACCCGGGCCGTTCTACCGACCATGATAGGGCAGAAAGGTGGGCGAATCATAAACCTGTCCTCCGTGGCTGGCTGGATGGGCTCGGCCGACGATGGTGCTCCTTACTGCACCGCTAAAGCCGGCCTCCAGGCGTTTACCAAAGTGGTGGCTCATGAGGTGGCCGAGCACAATATTACCGCTAATGCCATCGCCCCCGGCCTCATCCCAAACGAGTTCCTGGGCCGGCTCTACCCGCAGGAGTTCTTTGATGAGATGAAACGGAAGACCCCTGTAAAGCGGGACGGCAAGCCCTCTGACATAGCCAACGCAATCCTGTTCCTGGTGTCCGACGAGGCCGGCTTCATCACTGGCGAAACCCTCTGCGTTAGCGGGGGCATGTATATGCGGTAGGTGAAGGGCCAGTAGCTGTGGGGCTAACACCTTACCGGATTGTGCAGTGTGAGGTCGCTTATCAACGGCATTGCCAAATGAATGCCTAAGCCATCGGACTTGGCCAGTGCTGTGGAACTGACCGGCCCGCCGAAAACCGGTCCAGCTGTATTGTCAGATTTGTGGCCGCACTATCTGTCTTCTGTAAATGACCTGCCCCCAAGGACTATACCACTTTGAGAATTAGAGTTCCAAGTAATGGAGCCGGCTGGATGGCCACAGGAGTTGGAGGCCGTTGGCCCCTTGCTCAACGAAAGTCAGTCTTGTTAAGTTAGGTTACCCTTTCTGAAAAACGGGCGACATTGGGCAGGTAGCGACACATTGTCAGAATGTCCCGCTTCCTCAGACTACATACAGCCCAGCATATCGCTGGGCTTCGTTGCAGTAGCCTGGTCACAAAGGCAGACTAGTTTATGTGCCAGGAGTTGAGTCGGGTGTCTCCGGTGCCGCCGCTCCAGTCAATATCCATATTGCCCTGGGCAGTGGTGGAGCCCACCTGTACCCCGACGTCAAAGCTAGGGACGATTACGCCACCGGTGGGCCAGGAGTAGGAGGCGCAGTACTCCGCCTGGGAGGTGACACCTTCTTCAACGAGCACGAGCGTGCTGGGCGCTGAGCAGTCCACATCAGCGAAGACCTCGTTATAGTAGGAACCGGAGAGGGTAGGGGTGACATGGGCCTGGAAGCGAAGAATCAAGTTGTCTTGCGGCTTTCCGGCCTGTTCCATGCCCCAGCCTTGGTCCCAGAAGAGCTCCCAGCGGTCGTCCACTCCATCATACGTCTCCTGGGAATCGTTAGCGTTGGAATACCCGGAGATATCGGTGAAGCTGTCCACCTGGGGGTCGAAGGCGTCTGCCCTCCACTTGTACATCGGTGGGTCGCAGGTGAACCCCAAGGGCGGGTTGCTGGGGTCGCACCACTGGAACCCCGCCTGGGGCAGCACGTCCTTGAGCGATTCGATTTGCTGCGAGTTCTTTTGCAAGTTCTCCACGTTGACGATGTAAGTGAAGATGGTGGTCTGGTTGGGGAGAGCCACCAGCGTATCCACATACTTGAGCACCTCAACGCCGCCGTTTGCGCATCCTTCTTCATCTTGTCCACCAACCACCCACACCCGCCCCATGGGACCGCTCGTCTCATGAGGCGGGG
>JAZGBK010000237.1:0-2102 GCA_036476365.1 Dehalococcoidia bacterium | reverse complement strand
TTACAGCCCAGGATGCGGTGGTAGTGGCCACCCGCGGTCACAAGCACGACCATGTGGCCCTGCTGGCCGCCGCTGGCACCCCGGCGGGCTATCTGGCACTGGTGGGCAGCCGCCGCAAGGCGGCCCTGGTCTCCCGGGCACTCCGGGAGGCGGGGGTGTCCCCGGAGCGGGTGTCCCAGGTAAGGTGCCCGGCGGGGCTGGACATCGGCGCCCGCACCCCGGAGGAGATAGCCGTCTCCATCCTGGCCGAGGTCCTCATGTGGCGTCGGGGTGGTGATGGCCGCCCGCTCAAGGGGGAGCTTGCAGGGTCTCTGCCTGCGGCGTGAACCCATCGGTATCAGCCCTGCTGCTATCCGCCGGGGAGTCCCGCCGCCTCAAGGGCATAAAGCCCCTGCTCCCCTTCCCCGGGGGCACCCTGCTGAGCTACCAGCTTGACTCCCTGTCCTCAGTCCCCGAGATAGGCGAGGTGCTGGTGGTGGTGGGACACCGGCACCGCCGGCTGTTGCCCGTGACAGAAGGTCGGCAGGGGGTGAGGGCGGCGGTGAACCGGGACTACCGCCTGGGGCCGGCCTCCTCCATAAGGGCCGGGCTGCGGGAGATGTCGCCCGGCGCTGAAAATATCCTGATTCTGGGGGTGGACCAGCCCCGCCCCCGGTGGGTGCTGGAGGGGCTGGTGGCCGGGCACCTGCGGGGCGGCGCTCTCATCACCGCCCCCACCTACCGGGGGAAGCGGGGCCACCCCACCCTGTTCTCGGCCTCCCTCCTGCCCGAGCTGCTGGCCATCTCCGAGGAGAAGCAGGGCCTGCGGGAGGTCATGTCCCGCCACCGGGCCGAGGTGCATCAGGTGGAGCTGGACACCCCCGCCGTGCTCCTGGATATAAATACTCAGGAGGACTACGAGCAGGCGCTGGGGCTGCTGGGCCCTTGATTGTGGCGTAGACCTCGACTGCCGGGGCTACTCCACCATGACCACGGCGTCCATGCTGGTGTGGTAGGTGTAGGTCTTCCCCCCGGCCTCCAGCGTAATCTCGTAGCCCTGGGTGATGACCTGGGCGTAAACCTGGCCCGGCTCGGGGTGGCCCAGGCTGGCGTCCGGCCACTCCACGGGGAAGCCCCCACCCCCCTGAACCTCATCCACGGGGATTCCCAGGCGCTGTGCCAGGTCGGCCCGGGACATGTCTATCAGTGGCTGCACCAGGTTGGCGCAGTGGATGGTGGAGCGGTACTCCGGCCCCCGGGTGGGGTCGCAGGGGGTCTGGCTGGTGATAGGCGGCTGGCTGGTAACGGGGGGTGGTGGGATAGTGGGGGTCGGCCCCCCACCGCCGCCGTTGCACGCCGCTGCCAGAATGCCGGCCATCACCGCTGCGGCCGCAATGCCTATCGTTATCCGTGTGCTCATGGGGCCTCCTTCTACAGTGTAAAACGGCTTGGGGCCCCCAAAGGTTAGCCCCGGTTTCAGCCCCCCTACCTGGCCCCCTGGGTGGGGGCGTTACCGATATACCTCCCGGCGGTGGCCCACCCGTAGGACGGTCACCAGCATATGGTCGTCATCAATGTGGTACACCGCCCGGTAGTCCCCCACCCGGACGCGCCACAGGTCGGTGCCCTTGAGCTTGACTGCTCCCCGCGGTCTGGGTTCTTGCGTTAAGCCGTCAATGGCGCGGGTCAGTGGCTCTGTGACCCGAGCAGAAAGGCTGGTGACCTCTTTTTGGGCACGGCGGGAGGTCTCAATCCGGTACGGCAACGGCCTTGTCCCTGGCCTCCAGTTCCGCCTTTACCTGCTCCCAGGGCACGGTGCCCTCGGGGTCCGCCAGGGCGGCCAGTCCCTCCCGGATGTCAATCTCGTCCTCGGCCTTCTCCACCATGGCCTCCACCACCCAGTCGTTGAGGGTCTTGCCGGTGAGGGCGGCCAGGGCCTTGCACCGCTGGCGCAGCCCGGCGGGCACATTGGAGAGCATCATCCGCTGCCTCTTGGGGGTATCCTTTGCCATGGTTCACCTCTTTGCTGCTAAAGCCGTCTTGCGTATTGCCATGGTAGCATATATTGCCAGGGTAAGCAAGGAAATGCGCCATCTCGGCTGGGGGGTTGACCCCCCCAGCCC
>JAZGBK010000236.1:0-5941 GCA_036476365.1 Dehalococcoidia bacterium | reverse complement strand
GGGGCAGGATGTTGATGAGGGCCAGGTTGATGCTGATGATTCCGGTGTAGTACAGCAGCAGGCCGGGGCCGCCCTGGGCTGCCACGCCGCCCAGTTGGACTATGGCTATGGGTCCGCCAATCTGGGGGGTAGTCCGGCCCACCACCCAGGAGACCACCTCGTTGCGCAGCAGCCGGAAGGTCTCTGTCAGAGTGCGGGCACCCCGGGACACCGCCTCCCAGGGGGGATAGGAGATGGTCTCGGTGTGGGTGTTGCTGGTGGCGAATTTTATCCCCATAGAACCCTCCCCGGCCGGGGGGCGCCAGCGGGGGGTAAGGGTTATCTGATGGACGGCTGAATCCCGTTCCGCTACCACCGTCATGGGCTGGCCCAGGTTGAGATGGGTGTGGTAGATAAGGTCAAAGTGGTTGTTCAGCGACCGGCCTGCGACCTCCACGATGCGGTCGCCGGGCAGCAGCCCCGCCGCCTCGGCAGGGGAGCCGGGGGCCACTTCCGCTATGGTCACATCTTCCACCGGCACCTGCTGGGGGACCATGAAGCTAATGGTGAACAGGAACAGGGGGAGCACGATGTTCGTCGCCACCCCGGCGCTGAGCACCATGGCGCGCACCCGTTTGCTCTTGGCAGCCAGGCTGCGGGAGCCCTGGGGCGCATCCTCACCCAGCATGCGGACAAAGCCGCCGAAGAAGAGCAGGTTCAGCGAGTACTCCGTCTCCCTCCAGCGGAAGGCCGCCAGCCGGGGGGGGAACCCCAGGCCGAACTCCTCCACCTTGACCCCGGCCAGCTTGGCGGTGATGAGGTGGCCCATCTCGTGGGCCACTATGAGGAAGGAGAGCAGGGCGATGACGATGAGAATAGTCACCCGCGGGCTTCCTCTTGGGCCACCTGCCGGGCCCAGGAATCGGCCTCCAGCACCTGCTCCAGGGTGGGGTGTGGGGTGGGGGAGTGCCGGGAAAGCACGGCCTCTATCAGCCGGGGGATGCCGGTGAAGCTCAAACGCCCTTCCAGGAACAGGGATACCGCCACCTCATCGGCGGCGGAGAGCACGGCGGGGGAGGTGCCACCGGCCCGGCCCGCCTCCACCGCCAGGCGCAGGCAAGGGAAGCGGGTGGGGTCGGGAGCCTCAAAGGTGAGGGGGGCGGCCTCCTCCAGCCGCAGCCGGCCCCACCCCGGCCCTGGCCACCGCTCCGGGTAGGACAGGGCGTACTGGATGGGTAGCCGCATGTCCGGGGCGGAGAGCTGGGCCTTTAAGGAGCCATCCACGAACTCCACCAGGGAATGGATGATGCTCTGGGGGTGCACTACCACGCTGATTTTATCGTAGGGCAGGCCGAACAGATGGTGGGCCTCTATCACCTCCATGCCCTTGTTCATCAGGGTGGCCGAGTCCACCGTCACTTTGGGGCCCATGTTCCAGGTGGGGTGGGCCAGGGCATGTGCGGCATCCATCGTGGCCAGCTCCGGGGTGGAGAGGCCGTGGAAGGGCCCTCCCGAGGCGGTGAGCACCAGCCGGGCCACCTGCCCCGTCTCCTCGCCCCGCAGGCACTGCCACAGGGCGCTGTGCTCGCTGTCCACGGGGATTACCGGGGCGGTGTGCGTCTGGGCCATGACCAGCTCCCCGGCCATGACCAGCACCTCCTTGTTGGCCAGGGCCACCGGCTTGCCCACCTTGATGGCGGCCAGGGTGGGCAGCAGCCCGGCCCGCCCTGAGGTGAGCACCACCACCAGGTCCACCTCCGGGTGGGTGGCCAGCTCGGGGGTGGAGAGGCGCTGGTAGTCCCCCGGTGTCAGCCCGTCCCCTTCAAAGGCCACCAGGTGGGGGTGGGACTCCTCAATCTGCTGCTCCAGGAGCTCCCGGTTGTAGCCGGCGGCCAGGCCGATGACCCGGAGGTGGGAGGGGAAGGCCCGGGCTACCTCCAGGGTCTGGGTGCCCAGGGAGCCGGTGGAGCCCAGCACAGCGATGCGCTTCATACGAACCATGCTACATAAAGGTACAATAACGGCCCGGCGAAGACAATGCTATCTATGCGGTCCAGCAGGCCGCCGTGGCCGGGGAGGAGGCCCCCTGAGTCCTTGGCCCCCGCGGAGCGCTTGAGGTGGGACTCGGCTAGGTCGCCTACCTGCCCGACTACGCTGAGGAGGAGGCCCAGCCCAGCGGCGGCGGTCGGTGTCAAGGGGGTAAGGGGGGAGAGAAGGGCGGCGGCTATGCCGGCGGCCGCCAGCCCTCCAACCGCTCCCTCGTAGGTCTTGCCGGGGCTGATCGCTGGGGCCAGTCGGTGGCGTCCCCACAGCCGTCCGGTGAAGTAGGAAAGGGTATCCGAGGCGAAAATCACTATCAGGCCGAAGAGCACCCAGTCCCGGCCGCCGGCTTCCATCCGCAGGGCCAGCCACAGGCCCATGAGATAGCCGGTGTACAGGGGCCCAGCCACTAGGGTCCCCCATCCGCCCACCCCTCCGTGTCTGTACAGGAGCAGTGCCCCGCTGAGAGTAAGCAGCATGGTGGCGCTGAGCAGCAAGGGCATGGCATGGGGGGGGTCCCAGAGGGGGGATAGGGCGAAGGATAGGGACAGGACGGCTCCCAAGGGCACCAGCTTATGAGGTACGCGGGCCAGGCGGTAGAACTCCCAGCAGCCCACCACTGCCCCGGCGGCCACCAGCACGCTGAACCAGGGCGGCCCCCACCACACGGATGCCAGCACTACCGGTGCCAGGGCTATGCCGGTGAGCACCCTTGGCAAGAGCATGGGCGGGGCTATTAGCGGTTCCTTAGGCCGCCGAAGCGGCGCTGCCGCTGAGCGTAGGCTTGCAGGGCGTCTTCTATCTCCGCCTCGCCGAAGTCGGGCCAGTAGGTGGGGGTGGAATAGTATTCACTATACGCAGACTGCCACAGCAAGAAGTTGCTCAGCCGGAGCTCCCCGGCGGTGCGGAGGATGAGGTCAGGTTCAGGCAGGCCTGCGGTGTATAGATATTGGCTGAACAGGGCCTCGTCCACCTTTTCGGGGGGTGGGGCCTCCGATAGCAGTTTCCTTACCGCCATCAGTATCTCCTGCCGCCCCCCGTAGTTGAAGGCCAGGCTAAGGGTGATGCCGGTGTTGTTCCGGGTGAGTTCAACGGCGTCCATCACCCGCTTCTGAAGGCGGGCGGAAAGGCCGTCCAGGGTGCCCAGGTGGTTAAGCCGCACTCCCTCCTGGTGCAGGTTTGCCACCTCCCGGCCAATCACCTCTCCCAGGAGGCGGAAGAGGCCCCGCACCTCCACCTTGGGCCGTCTCCAGTTCTCCGTGGAGAAAGCGTACAGGGTCAGATAGTCCACGCCGTGGCGGGCGAAGCTGCTGATTACCCGGCGGATGTTCTCCGTACCCGCCCGGTGCCCCTGGAGGCGGGATAGGCCTCGCTCCCGGGCCCAACGACCATTGCCGTCCATGATGATGGCCACATGGCGAGGGACGATGCTCTGGGGCTGCTTAGAAGCGCTCAAGTGGGGCATGGCCGCCTCTCCTGCCTGGGGGCGACTTACACCTCCAGGACTTCCGCCTCTTTTCCCTGGCCAATAGCGTTGGCCTGCTCCACGGAGGCATCGGTGAGCTTCTGGAGCTGTTCCCGGGCACGTGCCATCTCATCCTGGGAGATGGACTTCTCCCTTTCCAGGGTGCGGATGGCTTCCTGGGCGTCGCGGCGGATGTTGCGAACGGATATCCGGCCGTTCTCCACCCGCTTGCGCACTAACTTTACCAGCTCGTGACGCCTCTCCTCGGTGAGGGGCGGGAGGCTGAGGCGGATGGTATTGCCGTCGTTGGTAGGGGTGAGCCCCAGGTCTGACTTGAGGATAGTCTTTTCAATGGGGCCCAACTGGCTGCGCTCCCAGGGCTGGATAACCAGTAGTCTGGCCTCCTGGGCGGTGATGTTGGCCATCTGGTTGATAGGGGTGGGCACGCCGTAATAGTCCACCCGCAGCTTGTCCAGGAGGGCGGGCGTAGCCCGCCCGGTGCGGATGGTGGCCAGTTCCCGCTTCAGGGCTTCGGCGGCCTTGTCCATTCTACTATCGGCATCGGCGAGGATTTCCTGAGTGGTCATGGCTGCTCCGACGCCTCACTGAGTTCAAAGCGCCACTGGCACCACAGGTCGGGTGAGTAGTTCTCCGGGGGACATGACATACAGCTCACCTTTATGTGGGGGTTGATGCCGGCGGCGAAGCTGCTGAAGTATGACTGCTCCACCCCCTGGCAGGAGAAAAGACCTAACCCTTCGTTGAGGCGGTTTGCCTGGGAGGCACAGTGGGTGACCCGGAACACCGCCTCGCTGGGGGAGAGCTGCTCCACCTGGTACTGGCTGAATGTGGGCCAGATGAGGCTGAGGCGCAGGGCCTGGACCAGGGTGGGGATGCCGTCCCCCTCCAGCTCAAAGTTGCGGCGGATCTGGAAGGCCTCTACCCGTCCGAAGCGCTGCCACACCGCCTCATCGCACCGGACAGCGGTCTCGGCACCGGCCAGTTTCTCTATCTCCATGAAGTAGTAGCCGTCCACCCGGGTCAGGTTCTTGTAGGCGTCCTCCAGCAACTGGAGGAGCTTTTCCCGGGGCAGGTGGGATAAGTGCTCCAGTGTCACCATCGCCTCCTAACGGGTGACCAGGGTGCCCAGAGGCTCCCCGGCCACAGTCCGCTCTATGCTGTGGGGTGCCTGGATGTCAAAGACGATGATGGGCAGGTTGTTCTCCTGGCACAGTGCCAGGGCGGTGGCGTCCATCACGTCCAGGTGTAGGCTCATGGCATCCTGGTGGGTGAGATGGGTGAACTTGCGGGCTCCGGGGTGAGTGAGGGGGTCGGCGTCGTAGACGCCGTCCACCTTGTTCTTGGCCATAAGGAGGGCCTCGGCGCCGATTTCAATGGCCCGGAGGGCGGCGGCGGTATCGGTGGTCATGTAGGGGTTACCGGTGCCTCCGGCGAATATTACCACTCGGCCCTTTTCCAGGTGGCGGACGGCCCGGCGGCGGATGAAAGGTTCGGCCACGGCACGGATTTCCAGGGCTGTCTGGGTGCGGGTAGCCAGGCCCACCTTTTCCAGGGCGTCCTGGAGGGCCAGAGCATTGATGACGGTGGCCAGCATTCCGGCGTAATCGGCGGTCGTCCGTTCCATGCCCTTATCTGCCGCCTGGCTCCCCCGCCAGATATTGCCGCCACCTACCACTACCGCCACCTGCACCCCCCAGGCCGTCACCTGCTTCATCTGCCGGGAGATATCGCCCAGCACCGCATCATCCAGGCCAAACTCACGGTTGCCCATCAGCGCCTCACCGCTGAGCTTGACCACCACCCTTTTATACTTGGGACCCATGCTATTCGCCCAGTTGGAAGCGAGTAAATCGTTTCACCCGGATGTTCTCCCCGGTGCGGGCGATAGTATCCATTATTCTCTCCTCTACCGTTCTGCCCTCATCCTTGATGAAGGGCTGGAGGAGAAGGCATATCTCGCGGGGCTCGCCGTAGTTTCCCGGTGGCATGTCCTCGGAGGACAGGAACTGGGGATCGGTGGCGGCCACCTGTAGCACCAGGTCGTGGGCCAGTCCTTTGAACTCATCGGTGCGGGCCACGAAGTCGGACTCGCAGTCCACCTCTACCATGGCCCCGATGCGGCCTCCGGGGTGGATGTAGGCCTCAACCAGTCCCTGGGTGGTGGAGCGTTGGGCCTTCTTCTCCGCCCTGGTCAGGCCGCGCTCCCGCAATACCCCCACGGCCTTCTCCATATTCCCACCACACTCCTCCAGCACATTGCGGCATTCCATGATGCCGGCGCCGCTCTTTTCCCTAAGCTCCTTGATCAGGGCTACCGGAATCGGCAACTGGTTCCTCCTGCTCCTTCGGGTATTCCCGCTTTTCCGGTTCCCCCTGCACCGCTTGGTCCGTCTGCTCCGCCTGCTCGGCCTGGTCCGTCTGCTCCGCCTGCTCGGC
>JAZGBK010000235.1:0-3738 GCA_036476365.1 Dehalococcoidia bacterium | reverse complement strand
ACCTTATCGCCCCCCCGGTTGATGATGTCCTTCCTCCTCCCGGTGATAATGAGGTTGCCCTCCTTATCAAACCTGGCCAGGTCTCCGGTGCGGAAGAAGGCATCGGCGGTGAATACAAGCTTATTGTCCGCCTCGGATTTATAATAACCGCTGACCATGCAGGGCCCCCGGGTGGCCAGCTCCCCCTCCTGCCCGGCAGGCACTTCATCGCCTGCCTCGTCCACGATTCTATATTCGTCGTAGGGGCAAATCCGCTTGCCCACCGTTTGCGCCACCACTTCTACAGAGTCATGGCTCCGGGTCACCGTCCCTGCCCCCTCCGTCATGCCGTAGGTGTTGTGAAAACAACACTTCAGCCGGCTCAAGGCGAGTTTCACCAGCTCCGCCGGGCAGTGAGCGCCCCCGGTGGCGATGGTGCGTAGGGAGGAGAGGTCGCGCCGCTCCAGGTCCGGCGAATGGAGCACATCGGCCAGCAGGGCGGGTACAAAAAAGCAGTAGGTTACCTTTTCCCTCTCTATGTGCTCCAGGATGTCCCCGGCCCGGGTGGAGGGGCACAGCACAGTGGTGCCGCCGAACAGGATGGTGAAGCACAGGTTCAGCAACTGCGGGGCATCGTGATTGAGGGGGGCAAAGACCAAGCCCACTTCCCTGGGGCCCAGCTCCAGGGTGCGGGCAAAGTAGTAGGCCTTGGTGAGATGATCGTTATGGGTCTTGGGCACCAGCTTGGGCAGCCCGGTGGTGCCCCCGGTGGGTGCCAGCTGTATCACCTGGTGGGGGGAGGGGCGGAATCTGTGCACCCGCTTGGCGGAGCTCTTATCTAAGCGGGTATCCGCCATCAACCGGGAAAAGGAGACCGTCCCCGGCGGCGCCTCGTCCCGGACCACTATGACATGTTCCATGGAAGAGAACTTGGCCTTTAGAGCCTTGACCATGGGCATATAGTCCGTCTGCCCCAACCTGGCGGGTCCGAGCCACGCCCTGGCCTGAGTCAGGGTGCAGAATGTCTCCAACTCCCGCTGCCCGTGCCGGGGAAGGCACAGGACGGGGACGGCACCTACCCTCTGGAGGCCGAGATATATGTATATGGCCTCAATCCAGTTGGGGACCTGGAGGAGCACCCTGTCGCCGCGGCCTATCCCCAGGTGCCCCAGGGCCAGGGCGGCCCGCAGCGTCCTCTCCCTCAGCTCGGAGAAGGTCAGCCTTTGCTGGCCCTCTACCACGGCTACTTTTTCCGGGTATATATCGCAGGTACGGTCAAAGGCCTCGGCGATGGTGACACCCAGCCACCACCCCTTTTTCTGGTATTCCCTGAACAGCGCCGGGGGATAGGGTGGCACCCCGTCCATCTCTAATTGCCTTGATACCATGCTGTCCTTTACCTGTCCGAGTTGAGGCCCGGCCAGACCTCACTCTTTTGGCACCGATGTTATAGCTGCACCTTCCGGCTGTCAAGTCTTGGGGGATGGTCTGTAGCCGCCGGCCTTTCCCCGGGGTGGCCATTTATGTTACTTTAAGAAAGGAGTAGCCTGCAGCCAAGGAGGGAAGCCATGCTCATGGGCAAAGGGCGCCTGGGGCGGGGGGTGGCGGTGGTGGGGGCGGGCATGTCCCACTTCGGCGCTTTCAAGGACAAGGACAGCCGGGACCTGTTCGTAGACGCCTTCATAGAGATGCAGGGTTCGGTGGACAAGGGACTGGACCCCGAGGACATCCAGCACATCCTGGTGGGGAACTTCTCCAGCGACCTGTTTGAGGGCCAGGGACATCTGGCCCCGCTGATGGCGGAGTGGGTGGGGCTGACCCCCCGCTCAGCCACCCGGGTGGAGGACGCCTGCGCCAGCGGTGGGGTGGCCCTGCGCCAGGGTGTGATGGCCATCGCCTCCGGCATGTACGATGTGGTGCTGGTGGGGGGCGTGGAGAAGATGACCAGCCTGCCGACGGAGCGGGTAACCGATACCCTGGCCGCCGCCAGCGACATCCTCTACGAGGCCTCCGCCGGTTTCACCTTCCCCGGCCTCTACGCCGCCATGGCCACCGCCTATATGGCCCGGTATGAGCTGGGCACCGAGCCCTTCATGCGGGTAGCCATCAAGAACCACCAGAACGGCGCTCTGAACCCCAAGGCCCAGTTCAACACTTCCCTTGCCGACCTGATGGAATCCCGAAAGGTCCGGGCCAAGGACCGGGGCCAGCCGGTGCCGCAGTGGCAGACGGAGATGGACTTCCTCAACGACCCGGCGGCCAATCCCATCGTAGCCTGGCCCATGCGCCTGTTTGACTGCTCCCCCATCACCGATGGCGCCGCCTGCGTGCTGCTGGTGGCCGAGGAGATAGCCGGCAACTTCACCGACCGCCCCCTGCGCCTTATCGGCTCCGGCCAGGGCAGCGATAGCTCCCTGCTCACCCGCTCCGAGCTTACCTCCATCGGCTCCGCCCGGGCCGCCGCCGGGCAGGCCTACGAGATGGCCGGGGTGGCCCCCGGCGACATCAAGGTGGCCGAGGTGCACGATTGCTTCACCATAGCCGAGCTCATCGCTACGGAGGACCTGGGCTTCTTCGCTCCCGGCGAGGGGTCCAGGGCCGCCCTGGAGGGCAGGACCGCCCGCGACGGGGACCGACCCATAAACACCTCCGGGGGTCTCAAGTCCAAGGGCCACCCGGTGGGCGCTTCCGGGGTAGGACAGGTGGTGGAAATCTGGCACCAGATGCGGGGGGAGGCCGGTGAACGCCAGCTCCGGGGCCGGGATGTGGACCTGGCCCTGGCCCATAATGTGGGCGGCACCGGCAACACCTGCGTGGTGCACATCTTTGAGCGGAGGTAGCATGGCCCAGGCCGAGTTCACCGCAGCCGCCTTTAACCGGTTCCTCAAGGAGGGCAAGCTCATGGCCGCCCGGTGCCGGGGCTGTGGCCGGCTATCCCTGCCGCCCCGCGCCCTGTGCCCCCACTGTCACGGCCACCAGATGGAGTGGGCCCAGCTGCAGGGTACCGGCCGCCTGGCCGCCTTTAGCTGTATCGCCGTGGGCACCACCGCTATGCTCCAGGAGGGCTACGACCGTAACAACCCCTACTGCTCGGCGCTGGTGGAGCTGGATGAGGGGGTCAGGGTAAGCGCCCGTTTGCTGGGGGTGGAGGCCAGCCGCCCGGAGACCATCCGGGTGGGTACCCCCGTGAAGGCCGAGTTCCTGCACCAGGGGGAGGATGACAGGGAGGCGGCCCTGGCCTTTCGTCCCCAGGCTTAGCCCCCGGGGGGAGCCTCCCCTGTCTGGTAGTGAAAGCTGGCCCGCTCGGCTACCATGGATAGCAGGGTGGCCGAGGCGCCCCGGGGCCGGTACACCTCCCGTTCCCATTCGGAGACGGTCTGCTGGCGGATACCCATCTGGGCCGCCATCTCGTCCTGGGTGAGCCCCAGGTGGTGGCGCAGCGCCCGCACCCGGGCACCATCCCATCCCCGGCGCTGGCCAGAAGCCCTCATGGACCCAGTCTATCCGCTTCCGAATAAGTGGTCAAGGCAGAAAACGAGAGCTATTATGATGTTAGCATAGAGATAGTAAGAGATTGAGCGACTTTATCCTATCTTAGCTGGCTCAGCTATCTTTCAGCCCCCTTGAATGCCCTTGATACCTGAGGCCAGCGGGATTATGATAGTATATTAGCACTCCGTCACTCAGAGTGCTAATATATTGTGGACTTGACGACTTAAGGAGGTGGACATATGGCTGTCAAGCTGGAGCCGTTGGGCG
>JAZGBK010000234.1:0-3287 GCA_036476365.1 Dehalococcoidia bacterium | reverse complement strand
CTCCCGGTCCTCCCACCCCGATAGGTGGTAGAAGCCCGCCGGGCCCGATAGGTGGGGGCCGAAGCCCACGAACCGGGAGCGGGGGCCCGAGTGCCCGAACATACAGGAGCTGACCATAATGATGTCCGGTTTGACTTTGCGCAGTTCCTCGTAGCCCAGCCCCAGGCGCTCCATGGTCCCCGGCCCGAAGTTCTCGGCCACCACATCCGCCCACCCCACCAGGCGCAGGGCCAGCTCCCGCCCCCGGGGGTGCTTCAGGTCGAGAGTGAGGCTCCGTTTGCTGGAGTTGGACCCGGCATAGAGGTAGGAGTTGTTCAGGCCCGGAACGCCGTCCTTGAAGGGAGGGGTTATCCGCAGGATATCGGGGGCGGTCTCGCTCTCCACCCGGATGACCTGGGCGCCGAAGTCCGCCAGGTATTCTGTGGCCCAGGGGCCGGCCCCCTGCCAGGTAAGGTCCAGCAGCTTGACCCCCTCCAAGGCGCTCCCCGGTTCAGGGGAAGCTGGGTCTGCCGGCTGGGGCAGGGACGCCAGGGTCGCCTCCCCCAGCACCTGGGCGGTGTGCTCCCCCTGCAGGGGTGCCCGTCGCCCCACCTGCCCCGGAGTAAGGCTGAACTTGTAGGGGAGCCCCGGGTAAGGGAGGCTCCTCCCCAGTTCGGGATGGGCCACCTCTTCCCAGAAGCCCCTTTCCACCGGGTGTTCGTCCTCCAGGATGTCCCTGGCATCGTTTACCGGCAGCAGCATAAAGCGGCGGCGGACTGCCTCCGCTGCCAGCTCCGCCTTGGTATGGGCAAGGAAGAAGCGGCCGAAGGTATCCTGCACTCCTTCCAGCTCCTTCAGGCCGGACACATCCAGGCTTTCCCAGGGGAGCTCCTCCAGCCTGCCGCTCCTGCCTTTCTCCTGCATCCATTCTACCAAGGGGCGGATGTTGCGCCCGTAGCGGCCCCCCATCACTCGGAAGGCGACGAAACCGTCCCGGCAGGGCCAGATTTGCTTCAGGGGAGGCCCGCCCCGGTGGACCCAGTTGCCCATGCGCCCCACCAGGTGGTGGTCGTAGAGCCAGAAGAGGGGCTCCAGGAGTACAAAGCGGGCCATGGCTGCCTGGATGGATATGTCCAGCCATTGCCCGTGGCCGGTCCGCTCCCGGTAGTGGTGGGCGATGAGGGAGCACGCCGCAGCGTGGATGGACCCCTGGAGGTAGGCCTGGGGGGGGCTGAAGCGCACCGGTGGCCTATCCGGGTCTCCGGAGGCAAACATCTGTCCGCCCAGCGCCATCAGCACCAGGTCGGAGCTCTTGAGGTCCCGGTAGGGGCCGTCCTGCCCGAAGGGGGTGATGGAGGTGAGGATGAGCCGGGGGTTGGCCCGCCCCAGCGCCTGGTAGCCCACGCCCAGGGACTCCAGGTAGCCGGAGGGAAACGACTCCAGCAGGAAATCGGCGCCTTTCACCAGCTTCAGCAGGGCCGCTTTCCCCTTCGGGCTCTCCAGGTCCAGGGTCACGGAGCGCTTGCCGGTGTTAAATGCCCACCACACCAGGCTGCGCTCGGCGTCCGGCGTGTCCCCGCAGAAAGGGGGGATGAGGCGGGCGGGGTCGCCCCCGGGGGGCTCCACCTTGATGACATCGGCACCCAGGTCGGCGAAGATTTTGCCGCACAGGTGCCCCTTCTCGTCGGTCAGGTCCAGAACCCGGTAGGGGGACAGGGGGGCCATCAGGTAGTTATCCCTGACAAGAGGTCTGTCCCTCAGCCTGTGGTGAACCGGCCCCCCAGCTCCTTATAGACCTGGGCCGCTTCGGCGACCATGTCCTCCAGAATCTGCTTGGCCGGCTTAATCTCGTTTATCAAACCCACGCCCTGCCCCATGGTCTCGCCGCTCACCTCGTAGTCCCGTGCCTGGGTGACCGAGGCGAAGTAGTCCCAGAAGAGCAGCCCCTGCAGGGGGATGGGTAGGGGCTTCTTGGCCGCCTCCTCCCAGGCATCGTCCCAGGGGGAGCGCAGGTGGCGGTTGGGCTTGCCGCTGACGAACTTGGACTTGAGGGTGCTGGTGTCGGTGGCATCCAGGGCGAGCTGCTTCATCCAGGGGACGGTGGCCGATTCATGGCTCACCATAAACCGGGTGCCCACCCACGCCCCCACGGCCCCCAGGGCCAGGGCGGCCACCACCCCCCGTCCATCGCTGATACCGCCCCCGGCCAGCACGGGCAGGGGCCGCACCGCATCTACCACCTGGGGCACCAGCGCCAGGGTGCCGATATAGCCGCTGTGCCCACCGGCCTCATAGCCCACGGCCACCACTGCGTCCACCCCCTCCGCCTTCAGCCGCACGGCCTGACGGACGGTCCCCGCCAGGGCGATGACGGTTATCCCCGCCTGGTGAGCGGCGTCAATCACCTCCGGCCCCGGGTCCCCCAGGCTGTACACCAGCACCGGCACCCTCTCCTCCAGCACTATCTCCAGCTTCCTCAGGCTCACCTCCCGGGTGAGGTAGAGGTGTGGCGGCTCGGGCTTGCGCTCCGCCTCCGCTACCTTGAGCTCGCCCAGGATGCTACTGGTGAACTCCTTGTATTCCTGGGGTATCTTGGCGGCCAGGGCTGCGGCGCTGCCCCCCGCTATGGCGTCGCCGCCGGGGAAGACCAGGTTCACCCCCACGGGCTTGTTGGTGAGGGACTTGAGCATTTTTATCGAGTGGGCGAACTCCTCTACCGACCAGGGTGCTCCCCCCAGCACCCCCAGCCCCCCGGCCTCGGAGACGGCCGCCGCCAGCTCCGGGTTGGCCACTGAACCGCGGATGACGTTGCCCCCCATCCCCGCCTGGAGGATAGGGTAGCGGATGCCCAGCATATCGCATAGCTCCGTATGTAGGAAGGTGTCTGCCATTTATCTCCCTCTGTCGCTCTTGGCACCGATGATACCCCGGTGGCACGGGGCCGTCAAGCGCAGCGGCAGCGCCCCTACTCCAGCTATAATCTCCCGGGCGGGTGGGTGGGAAAAAGCTACTCCCCCAGGGCTTTCAGCACCACCCTCTTGCGGCGCCGGCCGTCAAACTCGGCGTAGTAGACCTGCTGCCAAGGGCCCAGGTCCAGCCTGCCCTCTGTCACCGGCACCACCACCTGGTGGTGGAGGAGCAGGCTCTTCAGGTGGGCGTCCCCGTTGGACTCGCCGGTGCGGTGATGGCGGTAGTCATCCCGATAGGGGGCCAGTCCCTCTAACCACTCTTCAATGTCCTGAATCAGCCCCTGCTCGGCATCGTTGACATAAACGGCGGCGGTTATGTGCATGGCGGAGACCAGCACC
>JAZGBK010000233.1:0-7471 GCA_036476365.1 Dehalococcoidia bacterium | reverse complement strand
TTCAACGGTGCTTAGATGGGGATACCAAAGACCTGGAACTGGATATGCAGCACTCCGTGGGCGATTATCAGGGTGAACAGCGCCCACCGGGTGTACTTGTGATAGGACACCAGGGTGTTGCGCCACTGCCTCAAAGGGCTCCAGCCAAGGTGGTTGAACCACCAGCAGGTGGCCAGGTCCAGGAAATAGACCAGGGTGAGCGCCATGGCCGCCCAGAAGAGCATGTCCAGGCCCAGAAAGGTGGTTACCATAGCTCTACTCCGTTACTACTATTGTGCCCTTCATGTAGGGGTGGATGTTGCACTGGTACTGGTAGGTGCCGGGCACGGTAAAGGTTACTGAAAAGGTCTGTGCCTGGCTCAGGGTGCCAGAATCAAATCCTTGTCCCCCAGGGGTGCTGGTGGAGCTTACCGTGTGGGCTGCGGCGTCCCGGTTGGTCCAGTTGACGGTGGTGCCCCCGGCCACGGTGATTTCCTGAAGTTTGAAGGCGAAGTCCTGGATGTCGGCGCTGGCCCCGGCCGCAGGGGGTGGTGGGGGGGCGGTGGCTACCGGCTCCGGGGTGGCTGTCGGGGTGGTCGCCGGGCCACAGGTGGCCAGCAGCAACACCACCATTAGGGGCAGTATGAATAGCCAAGTCCTTAATCTCATGATAGCTCCTTTTCGGACCTGAAATGGATGGCCTGGCCCTGCAGGCCCAGGAAGGCCTCCCCCAGGGCCTCGGACAGGGAGGGGTGGGGGTGGATGACCTCGGCCAGCTCGGTGGCGGTAGCCTCCAACTTCATGGCCACCACTGCCTCGGCGATGAGCTCCGAGGCCCCCGGGGCCAGGATGTGTACCCCCAGGACTTCTCCGTGGTCGCCCCCGGCAACTACCTTCACCAGTCCCTGGCTCTCGTCCAGGAGCTGGGCACGGCTGCTGGCGGAGAGCGGGAAGCGGCTCACCTTTACCCGGCCGTGCCGTTCCCGGGCCGCCTCTTCGGTGAGGCCCACCGAGGCCAGCTCCGGGGAGGTGTACAGGCAGCGGGGGACGGCCGAGTAGTCCATAGTGAAGGGGTGGCCGAGGGCGGTGTGGGCGGCGCCGCCCCCCTGGGCCATGGCGGCGTGGGCCAGCATGGGGCCGCCGGTGGCGTCCCCGGCGGCGAAGATGCCGGGAGCGGTGGTCTGCATGGCCTCGTCCACCACGATGCGGCCGTCCTCTACAGTCACCCCGGCGACCTCCAGCCCCAGCCCGCCTACGGCGGGCTCCCGGCCGGTGGCCACCAGCACCGCCTCCGCCCTGAGACCCCTGCCGGGGAGGGATACCGTTATCTCTGCGCCTGCCTGCCCCACCGCCTCCACCCCGGCCCCGGTGACGATATCTATGCCCTCCTGCTTCAGGAGCTGGGCCAGCAGGCCGGCCATCTCCGGGTCCTCGCCGGGCAGGATGTGGGGCAGGGCCTCTACCACCGTTACCCTGGCCCCCAGGCGGTGGTAGAGCTGGGCGAACTCCAGTCCCACCACCCCTCCCCCCACCACGATAAGGCTGGAAGGCAGATGGGGGGGAGTAAGGGCATCGTCGCTGCCCCACACCGGCGCTCCCCCGGCGGCGGGTAGATGCCGGGGCTGGGAGCCGGGGGCCAGAATGATGGCATCGGCCTCTATCTCCTCACCCGTATTCACCACGCCGGCCCGGCGGGGGGAGAGGAGCTGGGCGGTGCCGGACACCACCCGCACCCGGTTCTGCCGCATGAGCATCTGGAGCCCCTGGTGGAGCCGGCCTACCACCTTCTGCTTGTAGTCCATGAGGCCGGGGAGGTGGAGGGAGGCTTCCCCCGTCCGGATGCCCACCTCCTCCGCCCGGCGGATGGCGGTGAGCAGGTGTGCGGAGTGGAGCAGGGCCTTGGTGGGGATACAGCCCCGGTGGAGGCAGGTGCCCCCCAGGGCTTCTCTCTCCACCAGGGTTACCTGTGCCCCCAACTGGGCGGCCCGAATGGCGGCGGTGTAGCCCGCCGGGCCACCGCCGATGATGAGTATGTTCACCCTTACCCCCTGGCCCCCTCTCCCTCATAGGGAGAGGGGGAAGTTTTAAGAATTTTGGGGGACACCCTGGCATATACGGCGGGTTGTTTCGTTAGCATGGTCCTGCTTAGCAACCCCTCTACGGCCAGAGGATACTGCCCATAGCATAGGTGGGGGGAGCATAGAAATCAAGGAGCTGTACTCGTTCAGCACATTAGTGACACGTCCAAGCCAAGCTGTCTCCCCCGCACACCGCAAAAAATAAATCTGTACCCACAGGCTCAGGAGTCACCTGTCCCGAGCCCAGGATAGAGACTCTTCACATCCAACACCTAAAGCCGGCGTCGGTTTACTGGGGAATAATTGCGAGGCAATTCGCCCCGTTGTCTTCGGCCACCGGCTGTGATACAGTGAAGCTGGGGAGGCTGGGTAACCGCTCCCCTGGAGTGCCGGGGGGGAGGAAAGTCCGGGCTCCGCCGGGCAGGATGCTGGGTAACGCCCAGGGGGGGTGACCCCACGGAAAGTGCCACAGAAACCAGACCGCCAGCGGCTCCGGCTTGCCGGGGTGCGGGCAAGGGTGAAAAGGTGAGGTAAGAGCTCACCGCACCCCCGGGTGACCGGGGGTGTGGGCAAACCCCATCCGGAGCAAGACCGAATAGGAGGACGAGGAGACGCCCTGCTCCGTGCCCCCTCCGGGGGGCTAAGCCCTCGGGTTGGTCGCTGGACCCCGGTGGTAACGCCGGGGCTAGAGAAATGGTTACCGCCCCCGGGAAAGCGGGAGGAAGGCCTCAGGGCCGTAAACCGCTATCCCAGGGGGTACAGAACCCGGCTTACAGGCCTCCCCATTTCCCTTCGTTTTCGGGGGGGTATGCCCCCGATGTCGGTCTTTGTCTGCTGCCGGAGGGGGGAGTATCCCCCACAATGGGGGTGTGGACTGGTTCGATGCCTACCTCCCTAAATCTGTCTGCTTGTACTATGCGCCTTGCGCACTGTCTTCGGCTTCCTTGGTGCCCCCTTCCAAGTTAAGCTACCGAAGCCAAAGACGATGCCCCCCTACTGGGACCCAGGGGACATAGAGCGGCTCATCGCCCAGGCGGAGAGGGGGCAAAGCCTACGATCTGTAGGCTCTCTGGGAGACGCCCCTTGCAACGCAGGTTGAACAGCGCTGGCACTAACTTACGCTGGGACAAATCCCCCGTGGCATCGAGGATGACGATGGTAGTGATCTCCTGTGCTATCACCCGATGTTCCTCACGACATGTCCACCGAACTGCTTGCGGATGGCCGCCAGAACCCAGAAAGCCATGTCCTCGTGCAGCTGCCCTTGTTGGTTCAACCACTATAGCCAAAGTATCTCTGTAGGAGAAATTTGAGGGTACACTTATCTTCGTCTCTTTGCCTTAAGAAAACCGGCCCAGGCCTGTTGGCTATCTGTAAAGGGGGTCTAAGAAGCTCTGCGTCATGTTGGGTGTATAGCGTCTTACCAGCGGACTACCGAGTTAGCTTCTGAAGCTCTTCGAGGATTAGCTTCGCCTGCCGGCGTTTCCTCCAGTCCAGCATCGTGCTCATCTGGTCCAGCCTGTTGAGGTCTATGGTGGCACTGACTATTTCCTCCTGGTCACCACCCTCTGCGTCCAAGACACTCAGGCGTGGAAAACAGGGAGCTGATATACAGCTATGTCCGTAGTAGGACTTCGTCCTCTCTTTACCGACGAGGTTGGCACTGGCTACGCAGACGCCGTTGCTGGTGGCACAGGCTGCTGTCTGTTCCACGATGAACGAGGCCTTGCCCGGGCCGGAGAAGCTGGCTGCGGGGTTGACGAGTATCCTGGCCCCCTTAAGTACCATGAGGCGTGCCAGCTCCGGGTAGAACCAGAAATCGAAGCAGATGATGACCCCTATGGGGCCATACTTCGTGTCGAAAAGTGGGACTGAGGTACCCGGCGTAAAGCATGTCTGCTCCGTGCCCAGTGGCGGGGGCACCAGATGAAGCTTCCGGTAGGCCCCGATGATGCTTTCTGGCCCCACTACTGCAGCGGATATGTAGCGGGTCTGTGGCTCTGCCCTATCCTGCTCCGGCATTCCGAAAACGATGTAAACCCCGTGTTCTTTAGCCGTCCGGGCCATCTCTTCCGTTGAAGGCCCGGGTATCGTTTCCGCCGCCTGCTGGTGCATGGCACACGGCCTATTTTCTTGTGTGCCTTCCTGGTCACATTCGTAACCACTCAGGGCCAGCTCGGGGAAGACGATAAGGTTATTGCCTTGAAGGGAAGCCTCACGGGTGATTGCCTTCATTTTCTCCAGATTGGCGGCTTTATCTCCCCACACCGGATTGAAATTGACACAGGCAATAGAGACTATCTGCTCGTGTTTCTTGGGCATATTCACTGCTCACATTCCATACTGGGTTTGTGCATGCCAACTCTCAGCCCAGTCCTCTTCCCTGACATCTTACCGCGCCTCTCCATTCCTGACTTTGTACAGGTAGCTCTAAGCGCTATAGTCCGGTGAACTTCCTCCTCTTGAGGAGCCTCCCGCGACCGGGGTTGGCGGTTACCTTGCCATTATCGCAGATGACTTCGCCCCGGGACATGGTCAGTATGGGCCATCCCTGCACTTCAAATCCCTCGTAGGGGTCGTAGTCAGAACGGGAGTGCATGTCCTTCGCCCTGATGGTCACCTTCTTTTCAGGGTCCAGTATCACAATATCTGCATCGGAGCCTACGGCGATGGTGCCCTTTTCCGGGTACATGCCGAAGAGCTTGGCCGGGTTGGTGCACATTACCTGGACAAACCGGCTGAGGGAGATTCGCCCCTTGCCCACCCCTTCAGAGTAGACCATGGGTAGCATGGTCTCCAGGTTGGACACTCCGGCGGGGATTTCCAGGAAGTTCTTGGCAGGGTCTGTCTTGTCTGCGGCCATCCATGACGAATTGTCCGAGGCCACCGTCTGGATATCATCGGAGCGCAGGCCATCCCAGAGCGCTTTCTGGTGGGAGTGGTGCCGCAGGGGTGGAGCACACTTGTATTTGCCACCCTCCCGGTTGGGAAGGTCATATCTCTCCTCGGAAAGGAAGAGGTAGACGGGGCGGGTCTCCGTGTAGACCGGGAGGCCCCGGGCTCTACCCGCCTGGACTGCTTGGAGAGCGTCCCGGCACGACAGATGGACTATGTATATCGGGGTGTCCACGGCTTCAGCCAAATCAATCGCCCGGGCGGTGGCCGAGGCTTCCGTCAGGACGGGGCGGCTCTTGGGCCAGTTCTCCGGTCCTGTTCTCCCCTCTGCCAGCAGCTTTTGAGTAAGATAGTCGATGATTGGGCCGTCCTCGGCATGGATATTGACCAGGACATTGCTTTCCCTGGCTGCTTGCAGGACCTGGAGCAGGGCGTTGCTGTCCAAGCCAAAGCCACTAAAACACATGAACGCCTTCAAGCTGGCGTAGCCTTCCGCCATCAGGTCAGGAATTTCCCCCAGTGCTTTGGGGGATGGGTCTGTTATGCAGATATGGAACCCGTAGTCAATTACGGCCTTGTCTTTAGCCTTGGGCAGCCATTCCTCCACGGCCTCACCAACGGGACGCCCTTTGTGCTGAAAAATATAGTCGCAGATGGTGGTGATGCCCCCGCAGGCAGCAGCCACCGTGCCTGAGAAGAAATCGTCCACATTAGTTATGGCCATGCCGTAGATGGTTATATGGTGGTCCAGGTGGGTATGGACATCTATTCCACCCGGGATAACGTACTTTCCCCGGGCATCTATCTCTCGCGTCCCAGTGCCTACATCCTTGCCTATAGCCACCACTTTGCCACCGGCAATCGCGACATCGGCCTGGAAGATGTCACTGCCAGTAGCTACAGTGCCGTTCCTGATTACCGCATCTAAACTCATCTGACTCCCTATGCTATTGAACATTTCACCAGAATGTCGAGCCTCGGAGTAATATGCTCATAAAGCTGCTTCAGATGACTTCCAACTCTTTGAGTTCTACAATATCGTCCCAGTCGTAGCCACCGACCTCCAATAAGACTTCCTCGGTGTGCTCCCCAAGCTCCGGTGCCGGTAGCCTTGGCCCCACCTGTGCCCCGCTAAAGATAACTGGGCTGCCTACGACTTTAATTGGGCCCAATGCGGGGTGGTCAAAGTCAGCGATGTACTTGTTTTCTATAGCTTGAGGGTCAGCCATCAGGTCGGCGGCACTGTTCACCGGAGCGTAAGCGAAATCCGCGGTCTCATCCAGGATTTTGGTCCAATCTGCCCGGGTCCTGGTGGCGAAAATCTTATCCAGAATTGACACCAGTTCCTCACCGTGCTCCCGCCTCTCCTCGGGGCCCCGGAACCTCGGGTCTTGCTCAAGCTCCTCTATACCCACGGCCCGGCAGAAGTCGTGCCAGTATTTCTCAGACTGGGTCATAGCAAAGCAAAGCCATCTACCGTCGCTACACCGGTAATGGTTCCACAGGGCGTTGCCCGCTTTGGCCCGCGAGGTCTTAGGGATGTCCTGCCCCAACATGAGCCTATAGGATATGGGCAGGCCTTGAAGCCATATCATGCTCCCCAGAAGGGAACCATCCACCGCCTGCCCCATACCTGTCCTCTCCCGGGCAAAGAGTGCAGCCAGGATGCCATAGGCCAGCAGGGTAGCCCCCGCATGGTCGGCTAGCCCCAGAGGCCCCCCCATAGGAGGCATGCCTAACTCTCCTATATTGGACATCACCCCGGCCCTGGCCTGTCCTGCATAGTCAAAGGAAGGTTTGGCGCTATCTGGCCCCACTGGTCCATAGCCGGTGGCCGTGGCATAAATAAGCCGGGGATTGTAACCTTTCAGGGTCTCGTAGTCCATACCTAATCTTGCAGCTACTCCTTGGCGAAAGTTCTGCACGAACACGTCGGCTTTCCGCACCAGCTGGTAGACCACTTCCCTTCCCTTCTCCTTTTTCAAGTCTACAGCGACGCCTTTCTTGTTGCGATTCATGGTCTCGAAGTAGTAAGTCCGACCCCCTGGCAATAAAGGAGGTGCCACACCGTGGATTCGCCTCACCCCTCTTCCAAGGTCGCCCACTCCCCGCTGTTCTATCTTGATTACCTCTGCCCCCAGGTCTCCCAGCATAACTGAGGCAACGGGGCCCTGCTGCATGACTGTCCAATCTATCACCCTGACGCCGTCCAGCGGTGGCTTCATTTCGCACCTCATTTCCCCTGTTCGCTACGACCAAGGTAGCTATGCAACGAGTCCGTGTCAAGTCCCGGTGGTTGGGGACATGACTGGACCCACCAGTACCGACATGTAATGGCCGTCCCATTGCTGCTTAACGTTACACCATTTCGTGACCTGATAAGGCATCCTTTGGGGTTCGCTCTCTGGATTACTGCCTCCAGCCCCTGAGTAGGGAGAAGAGAAGCGAACCCAAGAAAGGCCTCAACCTATTGGTATCGAAAAGTTATGACTGGTGGGCCGTCATGGACTCAAACCCCT
>JAZGBK010000232.1:0-2567 GCA_036476365.1 Dehalococcoidia bacterium | reverse complement strand
GCCCTGGAGGGGTTTCTCCCGCGCGAAGCGCTCCCGGATGAGGTGCAGCACGGGCATCTCCCGGCCGGCCCAGTCCATCAAGTCCTGGCCCTGAGGGGCCAGGGAGGGGTCCCGGATGTCACCCTGATAGCTCATATCGGTCTCCTTTTATTTAGGGGTTGGCTGCCGCCCAGTCCACCACCGCCCTGGCGGCCTGCTGGCACAACTCCTCCGGGGGTTGGGAGGTGTCCACGGTGAGGTGGTGGGTGGGGGGCGTCGCTGTTATCGGGTCAAAGTCCCGCTTGTGTTCCAGGTATATCTCCCAGCGGCCATCGGAGGGAGTGGCCTCCCCCAGCCGGTGCTCCAGCCTCTGTTTCACGGTGGTCTCGGGGCAGGTTACCTGTACGATGCCGAAGGCAGCGCCGTAGCGACGGGCCATCTCCTGGGCCCGCTCCCGTTCCTCCCGGCGGCGGAAGCTGGCGTCTATGATGGCCCAGCCCCCCCGTCCCAGCACCTCACCCGCCCGGCGCAGCAGCTCGTCGTAGGTGCGCCGGTCGAAGTCGGCGGCGTAGATGCCCTCGCCGGGTGGCTCAAAGCGGTGCTCCCCCGCCGGTACCCCGGATAGCTCTTTACGCACCGGGTCCGAGGAGAACACGGCCATCCCCAGCCTCTCCCCCAGGGCCTGGGCCACGGAGGTCTTGCCGGTGCCCACCATGCCCACGGTGATGAGCAGCAAGGGCCTGAGGCCGCCCCGGGTGTAGAGGTAGGCCAGGTCCAGGTAGTGGCGGGCGGCGGTGAGAGCCGCTGCCTTCTGCGGGGCGGGGATGTGGGGGTCGGATAGCTTGAAACCCTCCACCTTGCCCCGCACATAGGCCCTATAGCCCTTATAGAAGGGAAGCAACTCCGACATTTCCCCGTCCCCCGATGTTTCCAGGTAGGTGGACATGAAGGCCCGGGACAGGTCGGGGCGGCCGTGGAAGTCCAGGTCCATGGCCAGGAAGGCCGCCTCCGAGGCCACATCCCCGTAGCGGAAGCGGTCGTTGAACTCTATGCAGTCGTAGATGTGCAGCCCGTCCTCAAAGCAGATGTGGGCGGCATGGAGGTCGCCGTGGCAGTCCCGTATCCTGCCCCCCGCCACCCGACGCTGGAACAGCCCGGCTTTCTCCTGCAGGAAGGAGCGGGTGTAGTCCATGATGGCCTGGTACCTGTCCCGGGGGATGGTGAGGCCCACGACGGCCTCGGTCTGGGAGAAGTTCTCCTCGGCGTTGGCCGTGATGGCCGCTATGCTGCCGAAGGTGCTGATGTGGGAGGAGGTGGCCGCCTCGCCGTGGAAGCGGGCCACTATCTCCCCCACCTTCTCCAGCATGGCGGGGGTGGCCTGTCCCGCCCGCAGCAGGTGGTCCAGCATGCGCTCCCGGGGTAGCTGGCGCATCTTGACGGCGTACTCCACCGCCTCCCCCTCCCGCTCTACGAAGTAGCGGCCATCCTCCCGCGTGACGCCCACCACCCCCAGGTACACCTGGGGGGAGAGGCGGCGGTTGAGGGCCACCTCCTGGTGGCAGAAGTGGTGCCGCTTCTCCAGGGTGGTATAGTCCAGGTAGCCCAGGTCCACCGGCTTCTTAACCTTGTAGGCCAGCTCCCCGGTGAGGAAGACGAAGGACATCTGGGTCTGGGCCAGCTCTATGTGCTGGGGGCGGTGGGGGTAGGCCTCCGGGCGCAGCAGGTCCTGCACCAGGGGGGGCAGGCCGCTCATGGCCGCACCGCCCTCCGCAGGCTCTTTCGGCGACAGGTGGCGCAAGGGCCGGTGCCCTTCCTGTCGGTGGCCTCTACGGTGCCTGAGAGGGACATAATACAGGACGGGTGGTGGCAGTGGCCCAGGCCCCTGAAATGGCCTATTTCGTGGGCGGCCTCCTTCACCGCCCGGGAGAGGAGCAGGCCTTCATCGGGGGGCTTCGGTCCCAGGCGGTGAAGGGAGATGACAGCGGCACCGATGCCGGGGGCGGCCTGGCCGAAGACGAAGTCCTCCCCTGGCACGTACAGGTCAACAGCGGTCACCCCCAGAGCCAACTCCCCCGTTCTCCTGATATCCCGCAGGGCGTAGAGGAGCTCAGCGGCGGAGTGTTGATTTCGCCGGGGGTTGAGGGCCACGGGTGGCAGGGGTAGCCCCTTCCCCATCCCCACCGGCTCCCCCAGTGCCCGGCTCAGCTCATGGGCTAGCCTCTCCACCAGCGAAGTGGGAAGGGGGCCCACGGGCCGGATGGCTATCACCGCAGCCAGCCTACCACCTCCTGGAGCACCTGCGGGTAAGTGGCACGGCTCAGGGTGAGCAGCCGCACCCGGGGGTGGGCCTTGATGGCGTCGGCGAAGGGGTGGGATGCCTGCATCACCGTGCCCAGCACCCGGTGGCCGCCCTCCACCGTCCCTCTCACCGACTCCCGGAAGGCGGGCGAGAACAGCTCCATCTTGCCGATTTCGTCTATCACCACCAGCTCTCCCCCGGCCACGGCCCGGTCCAGGGCTTCCACCCCCACCTCCTCCAGGGCGGCCAGGTCAACGCCGTATTTGCTGACCCGGGGCGGCCCGGCGAT
>JAZGBK010000231.1:0-4790 GCA_036476365.1 Dehalococcoidia bacterium | reverse complement strand
GCGCAGGAGAAGCCGCCCCTGGTGGGGGGTGGTGGGGTGGGGGTGGCTGCCGGGGCCGGTGTGGGAGTGGCCTGGACAACCGGTGCCGGCGCCGGGGTGGGGGCGGGAGTGGGTGGTGATGGTGTAGGTGCGGGTGGCGACGGTGTCGGTGTGGCCGGTGCTGGGGTGGGTGGAGGCGGGGCGCCTATGCTTTGCCGCCATGCCGCCTCCAGGCCCTGGGTGTCAAAGCCGTAGGTCTGGAGCAGGGCCTCGTCGTAAGTGTGGCCCCGACGCAGGGAGTCCACCAGCTCCAGCAGTTTGTCCTGCCCGTAGTCCTGGATGAGGAAGGCCACCAGGCTGCGGCTCTGGGCGTAGGAGAGGAGGGCCTGCTGGGGGTCGGCGGGGAAAGAGCTGGATAAACTCTTTACGGAGATGAGGCGTTTGGCGGTGATGGCCCCTTGCAGGCGGGAGCTCTCATCAGGGGTGGGATCCCCCTCGGCGTACTCGGCCAGCCCCTCGTTGAGCCAGGTGGGCAGGTCCTGGTAGCAGTTGAAGCTCATCTGGTATACCCCCAGGTGGGCCAGCTCGTGGGCTACGGCCTCCTCTCCCCACTCCAGTTGCTCCGGGGCGATGCCGATGGCTACTAGGCCGTAGCTGGGGAAGGCCACCCCGCCCTCCCAGGCCTGGGGGAAGATGCGCGCCTGCCGCAGGGCAGCGGTGCTCTCGTAGATATAGAGCTCCACCGGGTGCTCCAGCCGGGTGCCGGTGTCCCGGCCCAGCCGGTCCAGGGCGGACTGGGCCGCCGTCAGCAGCCGGGAGGCAAAGGCATCGTCTCCCTGGTACCAGTGGAGGGTGACCATGCCCTGTTCCCGGCTCCGCCACGGGTAGCGGGTGTCCTCAAAGCGCAGTGTCTGCTCCGGGGTTACATGTTTGTTGCCGGCTGCATCCTCTATGAGCCACTGGTAGTGGAGCCTGGCGCCGGTGGGCAGGCCGCCGGTCTTACGCATGTCCAGGGTCCAGCTCGTTTGAATCTCCGGCGAGGGGGAGAAGTCCAGGTGGCGGTCCACTATCTCCTCAAAACAGCTTATGCGCTCCAGCCGGTAGCGCAGCACGGCGCTGGTGATGGGGCTCTGGCTGGTGGCGCTGAGGGTGAAGGTGATGGCGCTGGGGAACTGGGCCTCCACCTCACTGGTGACGGCGATAGGGGACTGGGCCAGCACCACCGGAATGCCGGCCAGCAGCAGGAGGAGGCTGAGGAGGAGGCCCCTAATCCAGCGAGAACTGAGAGCGTAGCTGGGCTTCAATGAAGTCATCAATCTCCCCGTCCAGCACCGCCGTGGCGTTGGAGGTCTCGTGCCCGGTACGGTGGTCCTTGACCATTTTGTAGGGATGGAGCACATAGCTCCGTATCTGGTTACCCCAGGCGGCGGGGATGTGTTTGCCTTTGAGACGGGCCCGCTCCTCGGCCTGGCGGGCCAACTGCTGCTCCAGCAGGCGGGAGCGCAGGATGCGCATGGCTACCTCCCGGTTCTGGTACTGGGAGCGCTCCCCCTGGCAGGTAACGGTGATGCCTGTGGGCAGGTGGGTGATGCGCACCGCCGAGGAAGTCTTCTGCATGTGCTGCCCACCGGGGCCGCTGGAGCGGAAGGTCTCCACCTTCATCTCATCGGCAGGGATGGTCATGTCCACATCCTTCTCTGCCTCGGGGAGTACCTCTATCAGGGCGAAGGAGGTGTGGCGGGCATGGGCGGCGTCAAAGGGGGAGAGGCGCACCAGCCGGTGGACGCCGTGCTCCGCCCTCATGTAGCCGTAGGCATAGTCGCCCCGTATCTCCACCAGAGCGCTCTTTATGCCGGCCTCATCGCCGGGGGTAAGCTCCAGCACCTCGGCCTCGTATCTCCGCCTCTCCGCCCAGCGCAGGTACATGCGCAGGAGCATGCTCACCCAGTCCTGGGACTCGGTGCCCCCGGCCCCGGCGTGGAGGGCCAGCAGGGCATTGCGGGCATCGTAGGGGCCTCGGAAGCGCAGTTCCCTCTCCCGGGCCTCCAGGCGCTGGGAGAGGGTCTCCGTCTCCGCATCTATCTCTGCTTGCAAGGCTGGGTCTTCGCCGGCCAGGGTGGATAGCTCCAGGAGGTCGGCCACGCTTTTCTCCATCTCCCGCCAGGTCTCTACGGTGCGTTTTTGCCGGGCCATCTCCTGGAGCACCTGCTGGGCCCGGGCAGGGTCCTGCCACAGGTCAGGATTGGATGTTTCCTGCTCCTTCTGGGAAAGGTGTTGCTCCAGGTTGGCTATGTCAAAGACGCTCCAGGATAGAGGTTATGCGTCTCTGGAGCTCGGGGAGCAGCCTAATTGCTTCCATGATCCCTCCTGGGGGTTCCTCCTGGACTAATAGAGGCGGGCCTGGGCGGAGTTGGGCCTGCGGGTGGCCAGCCGGCCGGTGGCGGCCAAGTGGGCCAGGCGCAGGGGTTCTGGCTGCCGGTACCCCCGACAGCCGGACAGCACCCATCTCACGGCGGAGTGCAGGTCCACCTTGTGGCCGATAGACACGTATATTACCGCTGAGCCCTCCCGGGTACGCAGCACTGAGCCGATGACCTCGTCGCCGTCCTTCAAAGGAGTGGTGCTGCCCACGGTGGTACCCGCAGCCCCGTGGTGGCCGACAAGCCGAGACTTGGCACAGCCGATGGTGGGCCGGTTTAGGAACAGTCCCAGGTGGGAGGCAAGGCCAAGGCGACGGGGGTGTGCCAGGCCCTGGCCGTCAACGAAGAGAAGCTGCGGCGTAACCGAAAGCATGGTGCAGGCGGTCAGCATGGGCAGTAGTTCCCGAAAGGCCAGCAGCCCGGGGATGTAGGGGAAGGCCAACTCGGTCTCGGCCACGGCTACCTCTACGACGTCCATGCTGGGGTACTCCATCACCACCACCGCCCCCCGGCCCTTACCGGGGGCCACCGGTGATATGTCCACCCCGGCTATGAGCTCTACGGTGCCAACCTCGTCTTGCTGGGAGACCTGGCCCGCCAGCTTGAGCTGGAGTTCCCTGGCCTCAGCCTCGCTGTCTATGCTCAGCGGGTGCAGCTCCTGGTACTCCACGACCTGATTATAGGCTTAATGGGGATAGATTTCAAACCGGGGCCGCGGGCGGTGAGCGGCGGCTGCGTATGTCCCGGGAAGCCTATCCGTGGGTGCGGGCCTATAGATGTTGACAAGGCCGTTATGCTGGCACATAATTGGTTCGTGATAATTTTTCTCAAGGGTAGTTTGTAGGATGGTGAGGATACGGTTGAGCCGTACCGGGGCGCGTAACCGGCCATCCTATAGGGTGGTGGTGGCAGACTCACGCTCCCCACGGGATGGTATGGCGATTGATACCCTCGGTTTCTATAACCCCCTCCCCGACCCACCTGAGGTTGTCATAGATGAGGAGAAGGCCCTCAAGTGGCTACGGAGGGGGGCCCAGCCCAGCGAGCCGGTGGCCAGGCTGCTGGCCAAGACCGGTATTCTGCAGAAGGTCGGTGGCCAGGAATGATGACTGAGGACCACACAAGCGGGGACCAGGCCAGCATTGAGCGGATGAAGGAACTGGTGGTGTTCATTGCCAGGTCCATTGTGGAGGCCCGGGATGAGGTCACCATCAGTGAGGCGGAAGGGGAGCGGGGTATAGTGCTCCGTCTCGAGGTGGCTCTCGACGATAAGGGTAGGGTCATAGGTAAGCAGGGACGGGTGGCCCAGGCCATGCGCACCCTGCTGCGGGTGGCCGCTACGCGGGCTCATACACGGGTGCAACTGGAAATCGTATGACGGTGAATGCTCTTGCTAAGGGAGAGGGAGAGGGCCATGGCGGATATGTTCCATCGCAAGCCTCCGGCGCATGACTGGCTAAGCTGCTTCTCATCTCTGTCGCTTTGGGGCAATGTTACCGGATGCTGCCGTCAGCGGTGACCATTCATTCCGACGGTTAAGAAATATGGCTAAGAGAGCTTCTCAGGAACCGGTGCCTGAAGTGGTGGTAATGCGCCTGCCCCTCTATTTGCGGGCGCTCAACTATATAGAGGACCGGGTTGACATTATCAGCTCCCAAGAGCTGGGAGAGAGCCTTCAGCTCACCCCTGCCCAGATACGCAAGGACCTGAGCTACTTCGGCAAGTTCGGCAAGCAGGGCCGGGGGTACAATGTGAAGACCCTGGTGCAAGAGCTAAAGCACATTCTGGGGCTGGAGCAGGAGTGGAAGATGGTGCTGGTGGGGGCGGGGCGGCTGGGCCGGGCCATCCTGGATTACGCCCGCTTCCCCCGTTCCGGATTCAAGGTTGTGGCTGCTTTTGATGCCGACCCTGCGGTGGTGGGGAAGAAGGTGGCCGGGGTGCCGGTGCTACAGGTCTCGGAGCTGCCAGCCCTGGTAGCCCGAGAGGGGATAGCCATTGGTATCGTCTCTGTGCCGCCTCCCCAAGCCCAGCAGGTGATTGACGAGCTGGTCCACGCCGGGGTGAAGGCTATTCTGAACTACGCCCCTCTGGCTGCCAGGGTGCCACCGGGGGTAAAGCTGCGGGATATAGACCCGGTGGTGGCTGCCCAGAGTATGACCTTCTACTTGAGCCAGGATGCCGCTGTGGAGGAGTTCAGTCCTTACTGACCGGCCCCTCCGGGCGGCGGCGGCGTTTCTGTGCTACCTGGAGGCGGGTGAGGGCCCGGCGTAGCGAGGCCTCTTCCCGTACCATGTCCATTCCCGCCTTCCGCTCTGCCAGCCTCTCATCGGCCCGGCGGCGGGCCTCCTCGGCCCGGGCCAGGTCTATCTCCTCGGCCCTTTCGGCGGCATC
>JAZGBK010000230.1:0-4575 GCA_036476365.1 Dehalococcoidia bacterium | reverse complement strand
ACTCCATCCCCGCCAGCACCTCCCGCACCGCCGCCTCGCCCTTGCCCTTGGCGGTGATGCGGATGTGAATGCCGTCCATCTTGGCATAGATGCCTATGGTGGGGTTGGTGGAGGAGAGGAGAGGGCTGAGGGTCTCATCCACCGCCGCTTCGGCCATGCCCAGGGTCTTGACAGTGCGGGAGAGGATGATGTCCCCACCCAGAAGCTGCTTTATGCGCGATAGCACCTGCTCCTGCCACATCTGCTGCAGCTCCACAGGCACCCCGGGCATGGTCACCAGCACCGTGCCCTCCCGTTGCACCCACCAGCCGGGGGCGGTGCCCCGGGCGTTGTGTACGGCCTGGGCCGAGGGGATAAGAGTAGCCTGCTTGATGTTGCGCTCCGGCATGGGGTAGCCCCGGGAGGAGAAGAAGCCCCGCAGCCACTTCTCCAGCTCAGGGTCCACGGTGAGCTCCTCGCCCAGCATACGGGCGATGCCCTCCCTGGTTATGTCATCCTCGGTGGGGCCCAGACCCCCGGTAACCAGGATGAGGTCGGAGCGGTCCCAGGCCCGTCTCAGCACCTCCACAAGCCGCTCCATGTTGTCACCCACTACGGACAGCCAGTAGAGGTCAATGCCCAACGGGGCCAGCTCGCCTGCCATAAAAGCGGAGTTGGTATCGGTGATGTCCCCCAGCAGTATCTCCGTGCCCACGGCCACTATTTCGGCCTTCATGCCGCTTTCCCCTCTCTCAGTTCATCCAGCAGGCCCTGGTGACGGGGACAGAGCTGGTAAACGCCACTTAGCTGCGCCCCGATGACCTCCTCCTGCCAGTGGGCATTATACAACCGACAGCCCCTGTCTTCACAGAACGGGTCGCCGGCGACATGGTAGAAAAGGGCCTGCATGACATACCCCTTCATAACCTCGGTGAGCCGGGGGTCGCCGTGGCGCAGCACCCGCTCCCCCAGGTCTTGCTCCAATTCTACCACCGCATCGGGCATACCCATAGCCGCATACTGCTGCTTAAGCACATAGAACTCCCGGGGCTTGGCCGGGGCCTCCACCAGGCCGGTAGTGGAGAGCAGGTTGGGGAAGCCGAAGACGGCGGCCCGCAGGTGGTAGCGGCCCTCCCCCCAGGTGCCCAGGAGCTGGTTGGTAAACACGATGTGCAGACAAGAGAGGCCCCACTCGCTTGGGGGCAGAAGCTCCCTTAGCAGGTGCATGGCCCCCTCACCATGGTAGAGGAGGCCGAAGGTGGGGCGGGGGGAGGTGAGCCGCCGCCTCTCGTACTCCACTTCCCCGTAGAGCACGGGGAAGTCCTGCCCCCGGGACATGGGGTCCCTTATCTTGAGCCCGGCGAAGCCCTGGGCCAGCCGGGAGAGGACGGCCTCCCTCTCCCCTGCGGGCAGCCCCTCTAAAACGGAGGCCACCAGGGGAGGGCGCACCTCCACCCTCAGCCCGGGAAGCTGTTCCATCAGATAGCGGGCGAGCTCCGGGGTATCCAGCTCCGGAGCGGCGGGCTCGGCATAGAGGAGGACCGCAGGTAGCTTCATTTCTGCAAAGGCTCGGGGAGGCCCCGCCTATGCCTCAACCGTTATAGGCTCCCTCAAAACTTGGGCACCCGTCTGGTTGCGGTTAGCAAGCTCCCGGTTTGCCTCCATAATCAACTTAAGGGCTTCCTTCAGGTTATCCTTAGCTTCCTTGAGGGTCTTGCCTTGAGTATCGGCACCAGGAAGCTCCTCCACATAGGCCACATACCAGCGGCCCCGCCTTTCATAAACCGCAGTGAACCGCCGTTTCATTCCCCCCCTATCTGCCAGCCGCCACTAAGTGCGGTTTAGGCAGCCATCGGAAGGGGCCTACGCCACCTTCTCCCGCTCCAGGAGCTCCACGACCACCTGGGCCGCCCGCTTGCCGGAGAGCAGCATAGCGCCGAAGGTGGGGCCCATGCGGGGCAGTCCGTAAACAGTGGTCACCGCCATGCCGCAGGCCACCAGCCCGGGGTGCACCTCGCCGGTGTGCTCCACCAGCAGGTCCTCGGAGCGCTCCACCCACATGGCACCGAAGCCCACCGTCTTCATGAGGCCCCGGCTCTCCAGCTTGCTGCACACCACGGCATCGTGGCCGGTGGCATCCACCACCAGCCGGGACTCAATGGCGACGGGGTCCACGCAGGTAATCTCCCGGGGCATGGCAGAGATGGGCGTCCAGTTGATAACGGCCCCGGCCACCCGGTTGTTCTCCCGGAGCACCACATCGTCAAAGATGGTCATGTTGGCGAACTTCACCCCGGCATCGCAGGCGGCGGCGATGAGTTTGGAGCAGGCGTGGGGGCCATCGGCCACATACAGGCCGGGTACTGCCATCTCGTAGGGCACCCCCAGCTCGTCCAGCACCTCCTGGCCCGGGCCCCGCACGGGTATCTTGTTCATCAGATAGCCGCCTATCCAGAAGCCGCCCCCGAGGTAGTTGTTGCGCTCCACGATGAGCACCTTGAGCCCCTTGCTGGCCAGGTCCCGGCCGGCGGTGAGCCCGGCGGGCCCGGCGCCCACAATGATGACATCGCTTACGGCATACTCGTCAAACTGCTTCATGAAGCTTCTGACGATGGCCCTGGTGACCTCCTTCTCCCCTACCGGCTCAAATATCGGCATGTGTATCCCTCCTCCTGTTTTGTATGTCAATCAACACTTGTCGGCGGTTATGCCCAGGTACTCGGCCATGAGGTCCATGGCGCAGTACTTGCCGCACATGCTACACGCCTCACCTGCGCTGCCCCGCTGGCCACGCACCTGGTGGGCGCGGGCGGGGTCTATGGAGAGCCGGGCCTGCTCCTCCCAGTCCAGCCGCTTGCGCGCCTGGGACATCTTCAGGTCCCACTCCCTGGCCCCCTTCACCCCCTTGACTAAATCGGCGGCGTGGCCGGCGATGCGGGCGGCGATGACCCCCTGGCGCACATCCTCGGCATCGGGCAGGCCCAGGTGCTCCGAAGGGGTAACATAGCAGATGTAGTCGGCACCGGCGGCGGCGGCGATGGCACCGCCGATAGCGGCGGTGATGTGGTCGTAGCCGGCACCCACATCGGTGACCAGCGGGCCCAGCACATAGAAGGGCGCCCCATTGCACAGGGCCTTCTCTAACTGCACATTGGCCGCCACCTGGTCTAGGGGCACATGGCCCGGCCCCTCCACCATGGCCTGCACGCCGGCCCCGCGGGCCCGCTCCACCAGCTCCCCCAGGGTCACCAGTTCCTCCACCTGGGCCCGGTCGGTGGCGTCGGCCAGGCTGCCGGGGCGCAGCCCATCGCCCAGGCTGAGGGTGAAATCGTAGTGGCGGGCCATCTCCAGCAGCCGGTCGTAGTGCTCGTAGAGGGGGTTCTCCTTCCCGTTGTGGAGCATCCAGCCGATGAGGAAGGTGCCCCCCCGGGAGACCACATCCGTCACCCGCTTCCCCTGCCGGAGGCGCTCCACCGTGCCCAGGGTCACCCCGCAGTGAACGGTCATGAAGTCCACCCCGTCCCGGGCGTGCTCCTCTATGGCGCGGAACAGGTCATCGGCGGTCATCTCCACGATGGAGCCCCGGCTCTCAATGGCCTCCACCGTCGCCTGGTAGATGGGCACGGTGCCCACGGGCAGCGGGGAGTGGGCCAGAACGGCCCGCCTCACCCCGGGGATGTCCTCCCCCGTGGAGAGGTCCATCACCGTATCCGCCCCGGCCTCCACGGAGAGGCGCAGCTTCTCCAGCTCGGTGTCTATAGAGCCGGAGTCGCTGGAGGTGCCCAGGTTGGCGTTTACCTTGGTGCGCAGCCCCTTGCCCACCGCACAGGGGTCCAGCCCCCGGTGGTTGGGGTTAGCCGGCAACACAATGGTGCCCTCGGCCAGGCCGTGAAGGATGAGCTCCGGCTCCACCCCCTCCCTCTCGGCGACCCTCACCATCTGAGGGGTGATGTCTCCCCTGTCCGCCGCTTCCTTCTGAGTCATGGCTCTCCTTAAAAAACAAAACCAAGGGGACGCACCTGCGCTGAACCCTTGGTCGTTCCCGCTCTCCCTACGCTCGTATTACCGAGTTCAGGTTCCAAGGGTCCTCCGGCAGTGCCGGAGTCTCAGCTTGGGAAGCTCCCCCTGCGGGCATATTCTATCTGCGGGCACAATATACCACAAAAACCAGCGCCAGGCAACGACAAACGGCATGCCCGTTAGAGATCCTTGCGCTTCCCGCCCACCCCCGGGAGGCGGGCGGAGCAAGCACCACCCCTACACTGCTCGCACCCCCGGGGGCCTGAGGGCTGCGCCCCCCAGATACAATTCACGGGCGGGTGGGTGGGCCAGAAATGGCTGGCAAACGACCTGAGCCATGCCACCTTGTCATTTGTTAAACCACTGATTATAATAGGGGCTTAGTCTGGCAAGAAAGGAACGGGGAGTCATGCCACCGCTGGCCTATTTTGAGAATCAGTTTCGGCCCATCTCCGAGTGCAAGATAAGCATCATGACCCACGCCCTCCACTATGGCACCGCCTGCTTTGAGGGGGTCCGGTGTAACTGGAACCCGGAGGACGAGGAGATTTACCTCTTCCGGCTGCGGGAGCACCA
>JAZGBK010000023.1:0-4146 GCA_036476365.1 Dehalococcoidia bacterium | reverse complement strand
TCTTGGGGTAAATCACCCCGCCCCCGCCATAGCCGATGCCGAACAGCAGCCCGGCGGCCCAGAAGCCCCATACACCCCAGGCCCTCATCAGCGCCAGCAGCACCACCGCCTGAATAACCAGGCACCCATAATAGGTGAGCTTGTCCCCTATGCGGTCGGATACACTGCCCACCCCTATACGGGAGACCATGTTGGCGAAGCCCATCATAGTCAGAGCAAAGGCGGCGGCCATGGCACTGACCCCCACATCGGTGGCGTAGTTCACCAGGTGCACCACCATAATCTGTAGGGGCATGGCCACCAGCACCCAGATGGCGGCCAGCAGCCAGAAAGCCGGGGTGGCCATGGCACCCTTCAGGGAGAAGTCCTGGGCCGGCCCGGCCTCGGCCTGGGGCGTGGGGGAGGGCCTGAGCAGCAGGGACACGGCCACGGATGCCACCCCTATCCCCACCCCCATCAGGAGGTATGTGGTGCGCCACCCGTGGGCGGCTATGAGCTGGGTTAGCAGCGGGGGGAACACCATGTTGCCCGCCCCCACCCCAGCCATGGCGATGCCCAGGGCCAGGCCCCGGCGGGCCTCAAACCAGCGGGGGATTACGGCCACCGGCACCACATAGCTCACACTCATCCCCGCCGCCACCAGCACCCCGAAGTAGAGGTAGAACTCCCACAGGCCTGTCAGCCGGGACATGAGTATGTAGCCCACGGCGGGAACCACCCCCCCCACACCGATGATGCCCCGGGGGCTGAAGCGGTCGGCCAGCAGCCCGGCCCCGATGCCCATAGCCCCCTGCACCAGCATGCTCAGCGAGAACGGCCCCGAGGTGGCCGCCCGTCCCCAGCCGAAGTCGGCGGCCAGGGGTTTGAAGAAGATGCCGAAGCTGTAAAAGGTGCCCCAGAAGAGGAAGACCACCAGGAACATGGCGAAGGTTATCACCCACCCGTAGTAGAGCCCCCTCCCCTCCACTTCCTGGCTGAACAGGGACACCCTGACCTCCACCGTGATATTATTGCCGTAAGATTAGCAGATTGGATGTGCCCGGGTAAAGGGAAACGGGGAGGTCGTTTAGCCAGCATTTTTATTCCTGCCCGCCCCCCGGGAGGCCTGGGGGGTGGGTAATGGACGGTTTGCAAACGACCTCAACGGGGCACGGGCAGCGCTGGAGTCCAATCACCCGAAGGGAGAGCACCGGTGGAAAAGACTGACCTGGAACAGGCACTATCGGAGCTCAGGGGTCGCATAGGGCAGGAATACCCCATGAGGGGCTGGAACCAGGAGGCCTCCCGGGACGCCTTCTGGCACTTCGCCCAGGGGATGGGGGATGATAACCCGCTATGGGGGGATGAGGATTACTCCCGCACCACCCGCTGGCAGGGGGTCATCGCCCCGCCGACCTTTCTGTATACTTTTAGTAGCTACAGCGGGGCTATGGTGGCCACCGGCCTCCCCGGCGTCCAGGCCCTGTGGGCCGAGGACGACTGGCACTTCCAGGATGTGGTCCGCGCCGGAGACCGCATCGGGGCCGCTTTTGCCGTGGCCGAGGTGGTGGAGAGGGAAGGGGGCTGGGGCAACATCCATCAGTACGAGGAGACCATATATCGCCGCCCCGCCGGTGGTGAGGTGGCAAGGGTGCGGCGGCTGTGGATAAGGGGGGAGCGGCAGCGGGTGAAAGAAAAGGGCAAGTACCAGCCCCGGGCCAAACATCGCTATACACCGGAGGAGCTTGAGGCTCTCGTCCGGGAATACCAGAAGGAGGAGAGGCGGGGGGCCACGCCCCGCTACTGGGAGGAGGTGGCCGTGGGCCACTCCCTGGGCCAGGTGATAAAAGGCCCCCTTACGGTGACCGAGATGATGACCTGGCTGGCCGGCTCCGGCGCCCCCTTCTTCAGGGCCAGCGCCGTGGCCCACGCCTATCGGGAGAAGCACCCCAAAGCCTTCATCCCCGACCCGGAGACCGGCGTACCCGACTTCCTCATGCGCTGGCACTGGGATGAGGCCTTCGCCCAGGCCCTGGGGGTAGGGGGCGGCTTTGACTTCGGCAATCAGCGCATCTCGTGGTTCGCCCATCTGCTCACCAACTGGATGGGGGACGACGGCTTCCTAAAGCGGCTGCGCGTCCAGCTACGCCGTCCCCATTACCTGGCGGATACCCTGTGGATTAAGGGCCAGGTGACTGAGAAGCACCGCGAGGGGGACCAGCTACTGGTGGACTGCCTGCTCAGCGGCGAGAACCAGAGAGGGGAGACCGTGTCCACCGCCTGGGCCACCGTGGTCCTGCCGCAGGCACACGAGTCCGGGCAGCCCTGAGGTTACCCCTTCTCCTTCTCCTTGGGGGGGGCCGCCGGGCGCAAGCAGGCGGGCGGCCATGCCCAGCAGGCTGCGCTTAGGTAAAGGTTGTGGCTACCCCCAGTGGCGCTCCAGCAGCTTGCGGGCGATGAGCAGGCGCTGGATTTCGTTGGTGCCCTCGCCGATGACCATCAGGGGGGCATCCCGGTAGAAGCGCTCTACGGGAAGGTCCTTGGTGAAGCCGTAGCCGCCGTGGATGCGCATGGCCTCCATGGTGCCGTGGAGGCAGGCCTCACTGGCGAACAGCTTGGCCATGGCCGCTTCCAGGCCGCAGGGCTCGCCCCGGTCTTTCCGGGTAGCGGCGGCATGGGTCAGCAGCCGGGAGGCCTCCAGGTTCACCGCCATATCAGCCAGCTTGAGCTGAATGGCCTGGTGCTGGCCTATGGGCTTGCCGAAGGTGTGGCGCTGCTGGGCATACTTGAGGGCGGCCTCGTGGGCGGCCCGTGCCACCCCCACCGCCCTGGCGGCGACATTGATGCGGCCCACCTCCAGCCCGTCCATCACCTGGCGGAAGCCCCGGCCCTCCTCTTCCCCCACCAGGGCGTTGACGGGCACGGGCATCTCCTCCAGGAATATCTGGCAGGTATCAATGCTGCGGTAGCCCATCTTATCGGCCTCCGGGCCCACCACAAAGCCAGGCCCCTTCTCTACTATGAAGCAGCTCAGGCCCCGGTGAGAGGGGGTGGCGGCGGGGTCGGTGCGGGCCAGCAGGGCGAAGGTGTCGCCATGATGGCCGTTGGTGAGGAACATCTTGCTGCCGCTCAGTATGTAGGAGCCGTCCCGGCGGGTGGCGGTGGTGCGGATGGCCTGGACATCGCTGCCGGTATCGGGTTCAGTCAGGGCCAGGCCGCCCCGCTTCTCACCCCGGGCCATGGCCGGCAGCAGCCTCCGCTTCTGCTCCGGGGTGCCGTGGTTCAGCACGATGTAGGCCATGATGAGGTGGGTGTTGAACAGCCCCACCAGGCTCATCCAGCCAGCGGCCACCTCCTCCACCACCAGGGCATAGGTGGCAAAGCCCATCCCCAGGCCGCCGTACTCCTGGGGTATGATGCTGCCAAAGAGCCCCAGCTCCTTTATCCTGTCCACCAGTGCCCAGGGGTACTCGTTGCGGGCCTCCAATGCCGCCGCCACCGGTAGCACCTCCCTGGTGACGAACTCCCGGATGGCGGCCACCGTCATCTTCTGCTCCTCAGATATAAAGGGGTACAATCCTGCTACTCCTTGTCGGTCGGGATTCGGCCCCTGTGGAAACCGCCGTAGGCTACGGGTTTCTCCAGGGGCAGGCACAGGGTATCGGGCTATGGGGTTGGCGTGTGTTGGCCTCTTGCAGCCTTAGCTACAAGAGGCCCGGCAGCAGCAGGAGGCCCGGCAGCCGAGAGGGGGAAAGAGCCATATCCCCGGCGCCCCCGTGGGGGGCCCGGTCTGAGAGATAAATCTGATGGCAGGCCTGGGAGGGCCTACCGTTGCCACATATACTCATCACAGCTCAGTCCCTACTGGCGGAGAATTATACGCCAAGTCCGCCCCGGATGCAACGAGATTGACTGAGACCGTTTAGCAGGCATTCCTATTCCCGCCCGCCACCCGAGTGTTATATCCGGGGGGCGAAGTCCCCCGGAATAATCTAACTGGGCGGGCGGGAGGGAAGGGCAATGGTTGCTAAATCGCCTCCTTTCTGTAGGGGTGCCCCTCCCGGTCAGCGTGTGATATAATTCCGCTGGTTTCCCCCTAAGACCGTCAGTAGCGAGGTGACAGCCTATGGCACTACCGTCCTGGGAAAGCGTGCTCCCCTATGTAGA
>JAZGBK010000229.1:0-2174 GCA_036476365.1 Dehalococcoidia bacterium | reverse complement strand
CTGATGAAGGTAGGGGAGAGGATGGTTACCATGGCCCGGGCCTTCAATGTTCGAGAGGGGTTTACCGCTGCCGATGACCGCCTGCCCCGCCGCTTCTTCACCGCCCAGTCCTCCGGCCCCCTGGAGGGCACCGCCATTGATGAGGAGGCGCTGGACCAGGCCCGGCTCACCTACTACCGCATGATGGGCTGGGACGATGAGGGGGTGCCCACCCCGTGGAAGCTGGCCGAGCTGGATGTGCCCTGGGTGGCCGAGGCCATGAGGAAGGTGTAGCCACCGTGAAAATCAGGGTCGTCGCCGGAGACATCGTGAACCTGCCGGTGGATGCCGTAATAGTTAACTTGTTTGAAGGTGTGAAAAAGCCCGGCGGTGCCACCGCCGCTTTGGACAGCGCCCTGGGCGGTGCCATCTCCCGCCTTATAGCCGAAAAGGAGATACAGGGGAAGCTCCGCGAAGTCACCGTCATCCATACCCTGGGCCGCATCCCACCCAGGCGGGTGGTGGTGGTGGGGCTGGGCAAGCAGGCTGAGTTCAACCTGGAGAGGCTCAGAGGGGTGGTGGGCGAGACCTGCCGTGCCCTGAGAAGGGTGGGCGCCAGGAAGGTAGCCACCATCCTCCACGGCGCCGGGGCCGGCGGTATTGGGCCGGAGGCGGCGGCTCAGGCCATCGCCGAGGGTTGCCTGCTGGGCCTTTATACCTTTCGCCAGCACCAGGCTCCCCCTCCTGACCGGAGGGAGCTAAGGGAGCTCCAGGTGGTGGTCCGGGAGGCCGGGGAGGCCCTGCTGGTACGCCGGGGTGTGGTGCGGGGCCAGGTCCTGGCCGAGGCCACCAACCTGGCCCGGGACATGTCCAACCAGCCGGCTAACTTCATGACCCCTTCCCACCTGGCCGAGGAGGCCCAGAAGGTGGCGCGTGAACACGGCCTGGGTATTGAGGTGCTGGAGCGGGACAGGATGCAGGAGATGGGCATGGGGGGCATGCTGGGGGTGTCCCAGGGCAGCCGCCAGCCGCCCAGGTTCATCGTCCTCACCTACCGTGGGGGGAGGGAGGGCCGGACCGCTGTGGGCTTTGTTGGCAAGGGAGTTACCTTTGACTCCGGAGGCATCTCCATCAAGCCCTCCGAGGGTATGGGCGACATGAAGGGGGATATGTCCGGTGGTGCCACCGTCATCGCTGCCATGAAGGCCATCGCCCAGCTCAGGGTGCCCGTCAACATCACCGGCATCATCCCGGCCACGGAGAACCTGCCAGGCGGCCAGGCCCTCAAACCGGGGGATATCATCCGTATCCTGGGCGGTAAGACGGTGGAGATAACCTCCACCGACGCCGAGGGCCGGCTAATCCTGGCCGATGCCCTGAGCTATGCCCGCCAGCAAAAGCTTGCCCCCCTGGTGGACCTGGCAACCCTCACCGGGGCCTGCCATGTGGCCCTGGGAGACTCCTATAGCGGCGCTTTCGGCAACAATCAGGAGCTGGTGGGCCAGGTTGTACAGGCGGGTAAGGATGCCGGTGAGCGCCACTGGCCCCTGCCCCTGGAGGACGAGTACAAAGAGCAGAACAAGAGCGATGTGGCCGACATCAAGAATACCGGGGGGCGCTATGGAGGGGCCATCACCGCCGCCCTGTTCCTATCGGAGTGCGTGGGGGATACCCCGTGGGTACACCTGGACATAGCCGGCCCCTTCCGCAGCGACAAGGACCGGGGCTACACTGTCAAAGGGGCCACCGGTGTGGGCGTGCGGACACTGGTGAACCTGGCCCTGACATTATCTAAGAAGAAGGGGGCTAAATGAAGGTTAAATGGCTGGCTCACTCCTGTTTTCTGATTACCTCTCAGGGGGGCACCCGTATCGTTACCGACCCGTATGCCACCGGTAGCGGCCTCAGCTACGGCCAGATTAGCGAGACCGCCGATGTAGTAACCACCAGCCATGACCACTTTGACCACAACAATGTGGGAGCGGTCAAGGGACAGCCGCAGGTGGTCAAGGGTGTGGGACAGCACCAGGCCGGAGGAGTAGAGTTCCTGGGAGTGGCTGCCTTTCACGATGAAGCCCACGGCAGTGCCCGGGGGGCCAGTACCATCTTCGCTTTTGCTGTGGACGGGGTGCGCCTGTGCCACTGCGGCGACCTGGGCCACACCCTCACCCCGGAGCAGGTAGCCGAAATAGGGC
>JAZGBK010000228.1:0-4724 GCA_036476365.1 Dehalococcoidia bacterium | reverse complement strand
GGTAGAAGGCGGTGAATATGGCCCCAATGCCGCCTATATAGACATGCCCGAAGGTATGCCCCCCCACGAGCTGGAACACGGGGCACAGGTTCAGGCAAGCGGCGCAGCGGATACAGTAGAGGGCCTCCCGGAACCGGGGGTCTTCCCGCATGGCGGTGCGGCCGTTGTCCAACAGGACAATGTGTACCTCGCCGGGGCCGTGCACCCCCAGTGTGAGCACATTCTCTATATCGGCAGTGCGGCTGGGCCCGGTTATGAAGGAGACATAGCTGGTAAAGGCCTGGCCGGTGGCACTGGGGGCCAGCACCTGGAGGATGGGCACCGCCTCCCGGAGCGACGGAATCACCTTGTCCATCCCCAGCAGGGCCAGGTGCACCGGGGGCAGGCCGGTTACCAGCCGGCCGTTGCCCTCGTTGGTGACTATGGTCAGGGTGCCAGTGGCCGCCAGGGCCATGTTGGCCCCGGAGATGCCCATGTCGGCGTCAATAAAGCTCTGCCGCAGCTCCTGGCGGGCCAGGCGCACCATCTCCGGTATATCCGGGGGCACGGGCCGCCCCACCATCTTGGAAAGCAGCTCGGCAATCTCCTCCCGGCTCTTGTGCAGGGCGGGCAGGACGATGTGGGAGGGCCTCTCCCCGGCCAGCTGGATAATACGGTCACCCAGGTCGGTCTCCACCAGCTTCAGCCCCTGGTCGGCCAGGTAGTGGTTGAGGCCAATTTCCTCGGCGGTCATGGACTTGGACTTGACGATGAGGGAAGCCCCACACCCCCGGGCCACCCCCAACACACACTCCCTGGCGGCGGCGGCATCGGCCACCATGTGTACGGTGGCCCCCACTGCCTGGACACGCTCCCGGAACTGCTCCACCAGGGAGGGCATATCGGCGATGGCCCTCTCCTTGATGTCTCGGATTTCCCGGCGCAGGGCGGGGAAGTCCAGTCCGGCGAAGGCCTTTTGGCGGTTCCCCAGGTAGGCAAGGGTGGTCCGGTTAAGGGCCTCCTGCAGACCGGGGTTGTTGAGGGCGGCGGCCACCCGCTTTCTGAGGTCAGAGCCCCGCGGCACTACGGCTCCTGCTCCGCTACCATTCCGTAACTACCGCACCACCCCGTAGCCGCTGCGCTTCTCCTCCTCCCCGATACGGGGCAGGCCCAGGTTCTCCATAAAAGCGTCAAAGCGGTCCAGGACCTGGCTCTCGGAGAGGTCCCGGGGGTCGTAGCCGCTGCCCTCGTAGAGCAGGGTAGGGATACCCGCCTCTTCCAGGGACAGCTTGGCCTCCAGAACACCGGCCTGGAGGTTCTTGCACCCCCGGTCAATGTGTATAACGAAGGCATCGGCTTTCCAGCCCTGGGCCAGCTTCACATATTCCTCGGCCTTGGCTTCCACCCGGCACATGTGGGGGCGGCGGCGGATATAGAGGTCGGCCAGCATCCTCAGGGCGTCCTCGCGGGTGCGCAGGGTGTGGCCGGCCTCCTCGGGGGTAGCGGGGGCTGCCACCCAGTCCCTGTTCTTGAGGTCCAGGGTATCCCAGGCGGCGTAGATATGGATAAGGTCACCCCCCACGTACACCCCACCGAACTGGCTGGGGTAGCGCAGGATGCCCATATAGAACATGGGAGGGAACCCGCCGTGGATGAGGCGGCAGGTCTCGTAGCCCCGGGCGGAGATGCCCTGGCGCACCCGTTCCTTGGTCTCCTCCAGCATCTCCTCGTAGAGCTGGATTACATCGTCCCGCTGACGAACGAGGACCAGGGGCACCTGGAGGGCGAACAGGTGGCGGGCATCCAGGGGGGAAGGCACCGCCCGGCACAGGTCCAATATCTGGGCGAACAGGGAAAGCCCGCGCCACTCGTTGCGGGCACCATGCAGCAGACGCTCGTCGTCGAACTCCCGTCCGGTTATCTTCTCCATCCACTCTATGGCCTCCTGGAGCTCTGCCACTAGATAGTCCATAGTAGCCGGGCTGTCCTGGGACGGTATATCCATGGTGAAGTAGGGAATCCCCCAGTAGTCGGCGTATATCTGGCTGGTCTTGGCCAGGGTGGTACAGGGCAGGCCCTGGAAGACGAAGTCCGGCTTCACCCTCACCCCCTCCTTGTTGATCAGGCCGAAACCCTGGAAGAGCGCCCCCAGATGGCAGCGCATGGAGGAACAGATGTCCTGCCCGAAGCCCCTGGCCTCGGCTATCTCGTGGGTCCTGATGGCCTCCTTGGTGTCGCTCATCAGCGCCCGGAAATAGGGTGTATACTCGGTTATGGCATAGTCACCCATGCCGTTGAGCATGCCGTGGAAGTAGCACATGCCATGTATCAACAGCTCACCCTGGGCCTGCGCCTCAAAGATATGGCGGCGGTGACTACGCCTCAGCTCCTCGGCCTTCTTCCAGCACTCAATCTGCTTGGTCTCGTACCGCTGGTAGTTAGGCATGGCTCTCCTTCCCTGTAGCTACAGCACTTCCTGCTGGATGGTCTCCAGAAAAGCCTCAATCCGGGTGCGCCACTGGCCGGCGGGCAGAGTGAACTCCACCTCCAGCATGAGGCTGGGGATGCCGTTATCCCGTAGTATCGACTCCATCAGGGGCATCTCGTAGCGGTATAGGTCGCAGAACTTCTGCTGGACAATCAGCGCCCCCTGTACCCGCCACTGGCGGGCCAGGTCCAGCACATGGTCCAGGCGGCGGTGCTGGGGCGAGTCAACATCCTTGTGGGGGCAGGGGGGGCGGTCAACATAGCGGTTGGCGATGGCGGATAACATGTCGCCATTCAGGGTCACCTCCCCCCAGAAGTAGCGGGTACCGTTGCAGTGCTCGTCGGTCACTACCCGGGCCCCCAGGGACTCCACGAAGCCTACTATCTCCCGGTCATCGATTTCGCTGCCCAGCAGCAGCAGCCGGGGCAGGTCATCTGTGGGTCCCACCGACACCTCTCCCAGCCCAGATAATGTCTCCTCCAGCAACCTGTTATGCTCCGCCTTGTCCATCACCATCCCCGCCAGCACCACCGTCAGGGCCTCGGCCCCAGAGATAGGAGGAATGTCTGCCTGGCGTAGCTCATAGAGCTGCCGCAACAGGCGGCGGTTGGTGTTGTACACCTGCGCCGCCCCCTCCAGAGCTTCATCAGAGATGGGCCGGCCAGTCCACGCCGACACTGCACGGGCCATCTCCCTGGTCTCCGCAGCCACACAGGTCCGTGCTGAAGGCCGGTACAGGCTGTTGGGGACGTACATCTGATAGCTGAACTCCACCGGGGCATGACGCAGCCAGCTATCGTAGGTCTGACGGATATGCTGGCAGCACCAGGCGCTGACCAGTCCATCCAGGTAGTCATAGCGGCCCTGGAGCCCTTGAGCCAGGCAGTCGCGGCAGTAGGCGCACCACATAGTGGGGAATATGTGGCGGTCGGTGATGTCCTGGGTCTCGTGGCTGCCCATCACCCGCACCGGCAGGGTGCCGGCAGCGTAGAACACCTCCTCGGGGACATAGGTGCACAAATAGCCCACCACCCGGCCCCCGGTCCTGGCCTTCCACTCCTGGGCATACTGGTGGCGGCCATCTACTATTTGCTGGTAGCGGTCCACACCGGTCATGAGTCCCCCTATGGGTTTGGAAGTCTATATTAGCGATTGTGGCACTAAATCGGGGGCACCGTCAAATCTATCATGCCGAGGTCAATAGGCAATCGTTTTCCTTACGGCCCACCCGCCTGAAGTTATTTCTTCTGGGGGCTACGCCCCCGAACCTATGTACCGGGCGGGTGGATGGGAGCAAGAATGGTCGCTAAACGACCTCAGTGGGGCATTGAAACAGGAGGGCTTGTCTGCTATAATTTTCAGCCTATGTTCAGGAAAATAGATTTTCATGTTCACACCCCTGCCTCCAGTTGCTACTTAGACCACATTGATACCAGCCGCGGCCCTACCTACGCCAGGGATATAATAGCTGCCGCCCGGGCCATGGGCCTGGAGGCCATAGTCATTACCGACCACAACACCGCCCAGGGTATTGAAGCAGTGCGCAAGGCGGCTGCAGACACAGGAATGGTGGTCTTCCCTGGGATGGAGATATCGGCCAGGGGCGGACACATCCTGGCCATGTTCGACCCCAGCACTCCCATAGAGAGGATGCACCGCCTGGTGGGCGAGCTAAAGCTGCGCAAGGAACAGATGGGACAGGGCTACGAAGAAGTCCCCATGCTCATAGACGAGGCCTTCGAGGTCATCGCCCAGGCCGGGGGGCTGGCAATCGCCGCCCACATAGACCGCCGCCCCCGGGGCTTTGCCGTTTCCGAGGAGCTGAAGCGGGAGGAGAAGCAGCGTATTTACTCCTCCCCCGCCCTTTCGGCACTGGAGATAACTGTCCCCTTTGATAAACTTAGCTGGAATAAGGGGCTCATGCCCGGCTACCCGCTGGGCAAGGCCTGCATCCAGGGGTCGGATGCCCATGCCCCGGAGGAGATGGGGCGGCGGCCGGTGTACATGGATGTGGCCCAACTGGACCTGGAGGGGGTAAGGGCAGCATTCCAGGAGCCGGAGTCCCATATCCGCTTCCCCAGTGAGGTGCTGGCCACCACCTGAGCCCGTCTTGAAAACCTATTGACGCATTGTGACCATCGCATTACGATGTAGGGCATGGCCGGCCACGGTAGCAGGGAGTCCAGTGCATCACCGTTGTTTCCCGGCTGAGCGCCATGTAAGGCTCTTTCAGAACGACGGCGGAGATGGCCCGGGA
>JAZGBK010000227.1:0-2976 GCA_036476365.1 Dehalococcoidia bacterium | reverse complement strand
GGGGGGGGGCCCCCCCCCCCCCATCTGGCGGGGGGGGGGGGGGGCCCCCCCCCAAGACAATGCTCGTCAAGGGTCAGGGGGTGGGAAAAGGGAGAAGCCTCACAGTATAATAGCAGACGCTATGAATCGAAGGGGCATCCCCCTGAAGTCCGCCCGGCTCCTCTTTGTGCTGGCCCTGCCCCTGCTCCTGTTCAGCCTCAACATGGACCTAGCCGCCCACTCCCGGGCACTCTATCAGTACGGCCTGGACCGCTACGGGGCAGCGGCGCGGCTGGGGGTGGCCCCGGAGGAGGTGGCCCGGGCGGGGCGGGAGCTCATCGCCTACTGGGGCTCCCCCCAGCCGGAGGTGGACATTATGGTGCGCCGGGGCGGGGAGACCATCCAGCTCTTCAACCAGAGAGAGGTGGACCACCTGCGGGATGTCAAAAGCCTCATCGCCTTCAACCGCCGCCTCATGCTGGGGCTGCTGGGCTATGCCGTGGTCTTTACAGGCGTGGGCTTCCTGCTCCAGCGGCGACGCTTCCGGGCACACCTGCTCTACGGGCTGAGGTGGGGGGGGCTGCTCACATTAGGGCTGCTGCTGCTGCTGGCAGGGGCCGCCGCAGTGAATTTCCAGGGGCTGTTCCTGCTGTTCCACCTGGCGAGCTTCTCCAACCTGCTGTGGGTCCTGGACCCGGCCACGGACAGGCTCATCCAGATGTTCCCCGAGGGGTTCTTCCGGGACGCCACCCTGATGGTGGTGGGCACCACGGCCATAGAGGGCCTGCTGCTGGCGGGGGTGGGGTGGTGGGGTGCAAAGAAACTGTCCGCTGGTGATGAGCGTGGGGTTTAGTTAGCCCTAATCAGCAGGTGCTACAGTCGGTGGCGGAGCAGCCGCTGCAGGAGGGGCCGTTGCCGCCCATGGGCGCTGAGTAGCCATCGGAGCCCCTGGATACAGTGGCAAACATGGAGACCAGCCGTTTCCCGGCGGTGCCGCAGCTGGGACAGGCGGCCTCGGCGTCCGACTGGCTGAACGGCCGCATCTTCTCAAACTTGATGTCACACTGGGGACACTTGTATTCGTAAATCGGCATGGCGCACCCTCTTATTCCAATGTACACCTTGTAGCTACGAGCGTCAAGGATAAAGGGAAACGGTTACAGGCTTGACACTGGGCGGGGGTGGCGGCACAATGGGCCGCAGGCAGCGCCATCACGGTAAGCGTTGAGGACAGGAGGTAGAGATGCCCCAGCTCGTGGAGGGCAGGATTGCGATAGTCACCGGTGCGGGGCGGGGCCTGGGCAGGGCCCATGCCTTAGCCCTGGCAGGCCAGGGGGCCAAGGTTGTGGTCAACGATGTGGGGGGGGCCACCGATGGCGCAGGGACCTCCAAAGCCCCTGCGGAAGAGGTAGTGGAGGAGATTGGCAAGGCGGGGGGTGTAGCCGTAGTTAACTATGAGTCCGTAGCCACCCCGGAGGGGGCGGACAGCATCATAAAGACAGCCCTGGATACCTTCGGCGGGCTGGATATCCTGGTAAACAACGCCGGCATCCTCAGGGACAGGATGGTATTCAATATGGGCGACGAGGAATGGGACCTGGTGATGAAGGTGCACCTCTACGGCACATTCTACTGCACCCGGGTTGCCAGCCGGCTCATGCGGGGACAGAGGTACGGCAGGATAGTCAACACCTCCTCCATCTCCGGGCTGGGGAACATGGGGCAGGCGAACTATTCAGCGGCCAAGGAAGCGATAGTGGGCTTCACCCGGACTGTGGCCCGGGACCTGGCAAGGTATGGGGTGACCTGCAACGCCATTCGCCCCGGCGCCGCTACCAGAATGACCCTGACGGACGAGCTTTTTGAGGCCCGGAAGAGGAGCTGGGGCGAGAAAGAGGCCGAAGAGTGGCGGAAGCTGACGGAATCCAGGGCCCCGGGGGATGTGTCCCCCCTGGTGGTCTATCTGGCCTCAGAGCAGGCGGGCAACATCAACGGCTGCGTGTTTGAGGTGCGGGGGAACTTCATCGGCATGTATGCCGATCCCCCTCGCCTGGGGGGCACCATGAGGAAGAAAGAGGGCCGGTGGTCGCCAGAGGAGCTGGCAGAGCTGATGCCCCAGACCATGGCCGCCGGGCTAAGGGAGCTACCCACGGCGGCGGAGCAGATTCTGGCCCCTGACGCCAGGGGTTGGGAGTGGGCGGAAGGGCATCTGAGGGAGACGGAGGCCTTTCTCCCCTAAACTTCCCGAGGTCGTGTGGCAACCATGTTTCTTCCCCCCCACCCACGGGTGGGCGGGGGGATAAGCAGAGGCTGGCAAGCGGTCTTACTGTCCCCAGCTTGACATATGCTTGGTCAGGAGTATAATGGCAATCGTTAGAGCGGGTAGCTATGCCCGTGGATGCCGCCGGCAGGGGCAGGGGATGAATAATAGAAGGTCAAATCTAGAGGTCATTGCCGATATCCTGCGGCTGGGCGAGGCGGGAAAGACCGAAATCATGTACAGCGCTAACATGAGCTACCGCCAGCTACAGAAGTACCTGGACTTCATGGTGGAGAGCGGTTTTCTGGAGATGAAAGTGGTGCCCAACCCGGGTATCAAATACAAAGTCACCAAGAAGGGGCAGCGCCTGCTCCACAGCATAGACCCCATACTGGAACAGTTAGGGTTTCAGGCATAGGCTGTGCTCACCCGGCTCCGCACCACTCAATCTGCCCCCCCAGGGGGGCAGTTCTTTATAAGCGTCACGGTATGACCACCTGGAGGGAGTGTTCCTGTGTCTGACAAGCGGATGCTCATCGTGCCTGCCGAGCTGGTGAAAAAGATAGACGAGAACCGGGGCGACCTGGGCCAGGCCGAGTTCCTCAGCTTCCTGCTGGATAACTCCCTGGACGGGGAAGCGACGGCGGAGCGCTTCGTTACCCGGGAAGCCTTCCACGAGCTTGAGCAGGGACTGAAGGACCTCATGCGTAACTTCCTGGACTTCTTCATCAGCTACG
>JAZGBK010000226.1:0-7679 GCA_036476365.1 Dehalococcoidia bacterium | reverse complement strand
TGCTATCTACTACTGGATGCGAAAGAGGAGGCTGGCCGGTGTGCCAGTGTGAGGCCGTGCGGGGTGGGGGCAGCGAGCCCTACCACACCCGGCACCCCCGGATTGATGTCCTGGGAGTGCCAGAATGAACCGAGAGATGATGAGAGTGCTGCCCTATCCTGTTCCAATGAAGGACATTCTGAGGGGCAAAACTGCTCAGACTATGGCGGGCTTTCACCCCACCAAGGTGAGACGCTATTGGCTACGAACTGTATTGGACTACCTCAAGTTAGCGATACATATCCCCACGATTCACCCTAACTGACGATGGTATAGCCAGGAGGAAAAAGGTACATTGTTCTCAGGAGCCAGGAGGTATGCTGTTTTAGTGAGCCGGTTGGGTCAAGTGATGATACTTTTGGGTCAGTACCAGGGGCATCGCCCCCACAGCCGGGGGTGGGCCCTGGGTGAGACCCTGTGGGGCGGGCCAGCGCTTTCGGGGTGGGAGCTATAGCTATGTCTCCCATCAGGCTCCTGTATGCCGCCTCCCTGGTCCTGCTGGGCGTGCTGCTGGCCCTGGCCGTCCTGCGCCCGACGGTGGCCCCGAGCTATAGCGAGGTGCAGCGGGTCCAGCTCCTGGAGCGGCCGGACCAGTGGGTCGTTGAGTTCAGCATCATCCACCGGGGAAAAGGGGACATGGGCTACACGATTGAGGTGCTGGAAGAGGGGAGGCGCTCAACCCAAAACATAGTCCTCCAGGAGGGACGGACATTCACCTATATCTACCACATATACCGTGACGACCTGGAGTCGGGCCGGGCCAACTTCACCCTCTACCGGGAGGGAGAGGAGCGGCCCATAGAGCAGCTCACCTACTACCTGTTGGACCCGGAGGCGTAAGGGACATGATGCTACCTGCCATCCCCGTTGCCATAGCCCGGCCACTGACCGGCTCCATAGGCCGGTGGCAGGGCCTGTTTATCGCCGCAATAGCGGTAAGCATTACCCTCACCGAGTGGGTGTTCGCCTACCGTAGTGTGGCCTACGGCATCGGCATGGCCCTGGCGCTGGCCATAGCCATCTACTTCCTGATATCCGTCCTGCGCCTCAATCCATGGATAGCCATTTGCGCCGAGTCCCTGGCCCTTATCCCGCTCTACATCCTGTTCACCTCCTCCCTGCCCTGGTTCTTCGTCAACCAGCAATATCTCCTGCCCGCCGTGTACTCCTGCATCCTGGGCCTCGTCCTGTGGCATATCTACCGGAACAACCTGAGCCTGAAAGAAATCTTCGGCCTCCGCAAAGAGACCCTGCTGAAATACTCGCTGATGGGCATAGCCATCGGCCTTGTACTGGGGACAGGGGAGTACTTCGTCCTCCGCCCCGCTCCCGCCTTCCCCAGCTTTGAGGTGAAATACGTCCTCCGGGACATGGTTTACATGCTCCTCTTTGTGGGCCTGGGAGAGGAGCTCCTGTTCCGGGGTCTGATTCAGCGTGACCTGGCAGGGGCCTTTGGGTGGAAGTGGGGGCTGTTTGGTGCCTCCACCATCTTTGCCGTGATGCACCTCACCTGGAGGTCAATCCCCGAGCTGGGCTTCGTTTTCCTGGCCGGTCTTATCCTGGGGGCTTTATATCTCAAGACAAGGAGCATGGCAGCACCGATTGTGGCCCACGGGATAAACAATGTGGTCCTGGTATCGGTGCTACCGTATCTACTGAACTGACATTGCCTAAACTCATGTTAAATGTAGCCAAAGTGAAGGGCTTCAGAGACTGGCTTGCGCCCCACCCAGCCGGGAGGCTGGCGTTGTGGCTGGCCCTATCCCTGGTGCTCTCCCTGGCGTTCTTCAGGGACTTCTGGGCGAGCCTGCCTACCATGCTCTCTCCCCAGTGGGTCCTGGGGGAGTACCATGTGGCACCCTGGGGAGTCCTGGCACTGTGCCTCCTCTTCCTCTATCTCAAGAGAAAGGAGGTATGGAGGGGGCTGGGCTATGGAAGAAGTAGCGCTCTTACCCCAGTGGGGCTGGGGCTGATAGCCGGCGCGGTGCTCATGCCCTCTTCCCAGGACTATCTGGTGTTTCAGGTCCTGCTGGCATCGCTGGGGGTGTTTGTGGTGCTCTTTGGCCGAGGGGCCAAGATACCCTCCATCCTCCTGGCTATATATGGCTTCGCTGTCTCTTTCCCCATAGTGATTTACCGCTTTGCCGACGAGGCCTATTCCCAAAGCGCCATCGCCCCGGTGATGGGGACTATAACCAGCCTGGGGTATCCCTTTCAAAGTCAGGGGCAATGGGTGCATTTCAGCAGCTCCGGCGGCGACTCCGTATCGGTCGCCATCACCGCCGCCTGTGCCGGCCCCACCACCCTGGGGGTATTCGTAGCCCTATTTGCCCTGATGACGCTGGACACGCCCCTGCCGCCCAAGAAGGCCGCCAAACTCTTCCTGTTTGGGGTGGTGGGCACCTATTTTCAGAGCTTCATCCGGCTGGTGTTCCTGCTGCTGGTGGGCTACTACTGGGGAGAGGATGCCCTGTGGGCAGTACACTACTGGACGATATACATCCTGTTCCCTCTGTGGTACCTCCTCTTTGCCTACATCTACTTCCGGCAGGTGGGGTTCCCCCCGGGTACAGGGGGACGGCAAGGACTCAAATACACCCTGGCGACCCAGCAGTAATATGAACCAGAGCAGGGACAGAGGCACGGCGTTCAAGCTGGCCATAATCTGGCTGGCCATACTTCTATTGGGCAGCTTCTATTTAACGGCGAGGCAGGCCTCGGAGCCGCTAAACATGATAGTCCTCCCCCAAGCCCCCAGAGAGGGGGAGCCAATAATAGCCACCTTCAAACTGGGCAACCCCACCTCTGAGGCCGTGGTCACCAGATACCAGTTCTATGCCAACGGTAAGCTGATTAACGAGGGAGTGACCACCATAGACGCCGACACCGGCAAGACCTACAGATACGCCTATGCCAACCCCCTCCAGATGGGGGAGCGGCTCAGCTTCACGGTCACCATCCAATCGGAGCAGGGGGACTACGAGAGGGCACTCTCCTCGCCCCCCTACCCGCCCCAGGTGTGGTCCAGCTTCGTCAGCTTCGCCTCCTTCTCCACCTCGGTGATGAGCTCCATGAGCTCCATGACCTATTACGGGAGCACCTTCGGCAACGACACGAGGCTCAATATGGGCGTCATCGCCGCCCTGGTCCTCATCGCCCTCCTCATCTTCCTGGAGATGACGCACTCAGTGGTGGAAGGAAGAGAGGTGGCTGTTCTGGGGAGACTGAGGGTAAAGTTCTCCACCCTTACCTGGATACTGTTTATCCTCTTCATGAGCGTCAGCTACACTAAGACGGTGTTGATGGTTTTCGCCTGATGGGTAATAAGTACCGCCCCCGCCATAGCAATGGGCAGCAGGCCGCGAGGTGATGATGAAAGGTCTCCCCAGGGAGCCAAGGCACTTGGCATGAGACCGGCCATGAGGCGATAGCCCGGTGGCTTAGATCCTGTTAGCTTTTTTCTACGGCGCCAGCATCGGCAGCTTCCTCAACCTGGTAGCCGACCGGCTGCCCGAAGGGCAATCGGTGTTGCGCCCCCCCTCCCACTGCCCCACCTGCGGCCGCCGCATCACCCCCCTGGAGCTGGTGCCCGTTCTCAGCTACCTGATGCTGCGGGGACGCTGCTACCGCTGCCGGGCACCCATCCCCCTGAGGGTGCTGGTAATAGAGGTGGTGCTGGGTCTCCTGGCTGGCTACTTGTGGTGGGCCATGGGTATCTCTGCGGCATCCCTGCTCCTGTTGGGGTTCTCCAGCCTGTTCCTGCTGATGGCGGTTATTGACCTGGAGCACGGCATTATCCCGGATGTCCTGGTCTATCCCGGCCTGGCGGCGGGCCTGCTGCTGGCCCCCTGGTGGCTGCACCTGGGGCTGGAGCTTGAGCTTGAGTTCTGGGGGAGCAGCGCCCCCGGCTCCCTACTGCTGGGGTCTCTCATCGGGGGGGCGGTGGGGGGTGGGGCCTTCAGCCTGATTATCCTGCTCTACCCGCAGGGCATGGGCTGGGGGGACGCCAAGATGGCCGGACTCATCGGGGTGGTCAGTGGCATCCCCGGGGTCCTGGTAGCCCTACTAACTGCGGTGCTCAGCGGCGGCCTGGTAGCCGTACTGCTGCTGGCCCTGGGATGGCGCACCCGTAAGCAGAGCATACCGTTCGGCCCCTTCCTGGCCCTGGGAGCCATAGTGGCGCTGGCGGGGGGCAAAGGGCTATGGTGCTGGTATCTGGGCCTGTACCAGGGTGCGTGCTGAGGGACGAAGGGCTGGCAAAGAGTACTGGCGCCCTGAGAGGAGGGGGGGCCTACCGGGTGGGGAACTCGCCGCTCAAGGGCATGTAGATGCCGGCCCGGGCCACGCAGTACTTGACATAGAAGTCACCTGCCAGGGAGGACAGCCCCACCAGGCCCAGCACCGCCATGGAAACCGAGCCGTAGTAAGAGAATACGCCCAGCCCGATGGGCACCACCAGGCCCAACAGCACCACCCCCAGGTAGAAGGCCACGGCGGCCCTGCCCCCTAACAGCTCGGCCACCGAGCGGCGGGCGGCCACGCCGGAGTTGCTCATCCCGGCCAGGTAGATGAGCACCAGCACGGCGCTGGAGACCACCACCCACAGCTTGATGAGCTCCAGGGGCTTGAGCTCTATGCCCCCCACCCCCAGGGCAGCGGCCACCAGCAGGATGGCGGCCCCACCCCGCACCCCGTAAGCGATGTAGAGGGGGGGCAGGAGGGGGGTGTTCCAGAAGGGGATGGCCTTGGAGACCGCATACACGAATCCCTTGTACAACAGGATGCCCGCCACCCCCAGCAGGGACAGGCCCCAGAGAACCTGGCCCAGCGTGCCGGTGGCCCACCCGGAGCGGTCCAGCCACCAGTAGATAGCCCCGGAAATCAGGAACAGGGTCATGCTGAGCAGGCCCCGGCTGATCCACGAGCTGTGGGGGCGGCGCACTATGCGCCATGCCCTCCCCAGCCGCCCCAGGAAGATGAGGTGGGCCAGCCCGCCCAGGGCCACCACCACCAGGCTGATGAGCAGCCCGGCCGGCAGCTCAAAGTAGAGGGAGAACAGCCAGGTTCCCGCCCCCGCCCCGGAGAGGAAGTGTCCCAGGAGCAGGAAGAGGCCCCGCCCGGCCACCCACTCCCGCTGCGGGCGCAGGGTGGCCTTCAGGTCCTCGGAGAGCTTCTGGAAGGGGTCTTCCCAAACGGCCATAGTTCTCCTCTACGCGGGCAGGTAATATACCGAGGGGTCGGTGCCCACGGCAGGCTGCAGCTGCTGGCCCCGCTTCTCTCGGATGAGGCGGGACACCTCGCTGCTGGGGTCATCCAGGTCGCCGAAGTAGCGGGCCCGGGCCATGCAGTTGGCCACACAGGCCGGCTCCTGCCCCTTCTCCAAGCGGTGATGGCAGAAGTGGCATTTCTCCACCACCCCGGTGGGGTGGTCGGGGTAGCCCGCCTTCTCGTACTCGTTGAGCCCCTGCCCGAAGTAGGAGCGCTCCTTGGCGTGGAAGTAGCGAGCGCCGTAGGGGCAGGCCATCATGCAGTAGCGGCAGCCCACGCACTTCTCCGAGTCCACCGTCACGATGCCATCGTCACGCTTGGTGGTAGCCTCGGTGGGGCACACCTGCTGGCAGGCGGGGTCCTGGCAGTGCATGCACAGCAGGGGCAGCGAGCTGCGCCGCACATTGGGGAACCGGCCCGCCTCCTGCTTGAGCACCCGCGCCCAGAACACCCCCGGCGGGGTGGCGTTCTCTGCCTTACATGCTATCTGGCAGCCGTAGCAGCCGATACACCGCTTGAGGTCTATCACCATCCCGTATCTCATGGCACCCTCAGGCCTATCGTCCCTCCGGAAGCATTCTCTACCCCGCCTGCGGACCGCCGTCCTGAGCTTGTCAAAGGACGGGCGGCCACCTGCCGGGAAACACGGCTAAACGCCCTCATGCCTTGTACACTTTCACCCGGGCATCGCAGTCCATGGTGAAGGACACCATATCGGTGTGCTTCAGGTCCAGGGCCAGCAGGGCGTTGAAGAACACACCCTTGCCCCGGGCGAAGGGCATGCCTTTGGCCCAGTGGCCCCCGTTGTGGGCGATGCCCACCACCTGGGGGTGGATGCCCTCCACCAGCTTCACCTGCCCCTTCACCCGGCCGGCATCCGCCGACTCCACCCACACCACATCCTCGTCCTTTATCCCCTTGCGGCGGCCGGTATCGGCGTTAAGGCTCACAAAGTAGCTGTAGGGCTCGGTGAGGCGGGAGACCTCGTCCAGCCATGGGTTCTCGTAGGTCATGGAGAAGGTGTGGAAGGGCACCCGGTAGTAGATGGCCTGGAGGTCGTAGCCCTCCCTGGGCTCCAGGGCCTTACACGGCCTCCAGTGGGGCAGGGCCTTGAAAGTAGAGGTGTCAAAGTCCTCCAGGCCCAGCTCTCGGACAATCTTCTCAATCTTGCGGCCCCGCTCCTCAATCCACTCGAAATAGATGGGTCCCCGGGCGTGGGTAAAGGGCTTCCAGTAGACCTCCTCTACCTGCTTCTTCCAGTTGAGCACCCCGTGCTCCTTGAACCATTCCAGGCCCCGCTCCTCGCCGAACCAGCCCTTGTAGATGCGGTCGCAGATTTCCTCCCAGGTGTACTTGGCCTCGGGGTCCAGGGCGTAGGGCGGCTTGAGGCCGAAGAACAGGTTCAGCATAACCTGGAAGTCGGGCAGAAAGTCCAGGCGCTCGGCCAGTCCCAGGAGCACCTCGCTGAAGTGGCGCCTCTCCCCGGCCGGGGGCACCGCTGGCTGGCGTATCTGGCAGGTCCACTCCCCCATGCCCACCGGGTGGTGGTGATGGTACCACACCGGCACCGGGTCCAGCCGCTCCAGGTAGCAGGTATCGGGGAGGACGATATCGGCCAGGGCCTCGGCGGTCTCGTCCACCCACAGGTTAACGCACACCGTGAACATGTCCTTGAAGGCGTTGACGGTGGTCTCCGGGTTGCCCAGGCTCATCACCAGATTGGAGCCGTAGTTGAACAGGGCCTCGCCCTTATAGTCTATGCCGAAGCGCTCCGGCTGGGTGTTGGTGATGACGGGGAGGAAGGTGGAGATGGGCCACGGCACCAGGTCTATGAGGTTGAGGAACTTTGGTTTGCGCGGCTGCCGGGGTGGGAAGGGGGGAGGGGTGGTGCCCGGAGCGCTCATGCCGAACCACAGCCCGGGGACGAGCATGCCCTCGTTGTCCATAGAGGGCTGGTAGTGGGGCATTCCCGTATCCGGGTGGCCGTAGCAAGTCGGGTTGCACCCCATGAGGGAGCCGGGCACATTGCTGGCCCCCACCACCTCGGCCAGCAGCTCAATGGCCAGGCTGGTGCCCCAGGCGTTGTCATGGCCGTGGGCACCCTTGAAATAGATGACCGACGCCGGCCGGTAGGGGAGCTCCTTGCCCTCAATGACGATGGTGCTACCCACCCGGGCCGCCTCGCCGAACTCCCGGGCGATGCGTCGGATGGTATCCACAGGGAGGGTGGTCACCGCCGCCGCCGCTTCCGGGGTCCACTCCCGCACCGATTCCCGCAGCAGCTCAAAGGCGGTGCGGGCCCACACCCCACCCACCTTGTAGCTGCCCTCCAGGGCAGGCTCCTTCATGAGGGGGTCGTCAAAAGCCCTGGG
>JAZGBK010000225.1:0-4775 GCA_036476365.1 Dehalococcoidia bacterium | reverse complement strand
GGTTTCCCCCAGACCCCCGGCAGGGGGCAGAGCCCCCGGCACCCCCCGGGTCAGGGATGGGGCGTTGCGGAACACCCCCCTACACCCCCCACAGGGGGAAACCATCCGGCCAAGAGGGGTCATAGCCCTAAATGTTCGGCCACGATGCCGATGTCCTTGTCCCCCCGCCCCGACAGGTTCACCAGCACCAGCTTCTCTTTGGACATCCCCCTTGCCAGGGAAGCCGCATGGAAGATGGCGTGCGAGGGCTCCAGGGCGGGCAGGATGCCCTCCATCCGGGAGAGGAGCTGGAATCCCTCCAGGGCACCGGCATCGTCCACCGCTACGTACCGGACACGCCCGGTGTCCTTGAGGAAGCTGTGCTCCGGCCCCACCCCGGGGTAGTCCAGGCCGGGGGCGATGCTGTGGGTAGGCTCTATCTGCCCGTGGGCGTCCTGGAGCAGGTAGGAGCGGGTGCCGTGGAGCACACCGGGCCTGCCTTTCACCAGAGTAGCCGAGTGGGAGTCAGCTTCCAGCCCCTTCCCCGCCGCCTCCACCCCGATAAGCTGCACCGGGTCGCTCAGAAAGTGGTAGAAGATGCCCATGGCGTTGCTGCCGCCGCCCACGCAGGCCACAATATAGTCCGGCAGGCGTCCATAAGCGTCCATCATCTGCTCCCGGGCCTCCCGGCCGATGACGGCCTGGAAGTCCCGCACCAGGGCGGGGTAGGGGTGGGGGCCCACCACCGACCCCAGCAGGTAGTAGGTGTCGGCCACATGGGTCACCCAGTCCCGCAGCGCCTCGCTGATGGCCTCCTTGAGGGTGGCGTTACCGGACTCCACCGGGCGCACCTCGGCCCCCAGCAGCCTCATGCGCTGCACATTGGGGGCCTGGCGCTCCATGTCCACCGAGCCCATGTACACCACGCACTCCAGGTCCAGCAGGGCACAGGCGGCGGCGGCGGCCACCCCGTGCTGCCCCGCCCCCGTCTCCGCCACCACCCGGTGTTTGCCCATGCGGCGGGCCAGCAGCCCCTGGCCCACGGCGTTGTTAATCTTGTGGGCACCGGTGTGGGCCAGGTCCTCCCGCTTGAGCAGCACCTGCGCCCCCCCGATGTGCCCCGAGAGGCGGTGGGCGTGGTAGAGGGGGGTGGGACGGCCGATGTAGTCCCGGCCCAGGGCGTGGAGCTCTCCCCAGAAGGCGGCGTCGGACTTAATCTCTTCGTAGGCCCGCTCCAGCTCCTCCAGGGCGGGCACCAGGGTCTCGGGGACGAAGCGGCCCCCGAATTCGCCGAAGTAGCCCTTCTTAGCGGCGGGCATAGCTTGCCTCCCGGGCGGCACGGATGAAGGCCCGCACCTTTTCAGGGTCTTTCTTGCCGGGGGCGGACTCCACCCCGCTGGAGGTATCCACCCCGTAGGGGGCCACCCGACCCACCGCCTCCCCCACGTTCTCGGGAGTAAGCCCCCCGGAGAGGATGATGCGGCCGTACTCCCCGGCCTTGAGGGCCAGGCCCCAGTCAAAGCCGGTGCCGGTGCCCCCGTAGCCCTTCTCGCTGTGGCCCTCTAATAGAAAGGCCGCCGCCCGGTAGCCGGGGAGCCGCTCCAAGAAGGCTGCGTCCCTCACCCGGAAGCTCTTGATGGCCCGGGGGAAGAGGGCCTGGCAGTAGTCGGGGGGCTCCTCGCCGTGGAGCTGGGCCAGGTGCAGGCCGCAGGAGGACAGGGTGTCCACCACCTCCTTCAGGGGGGAGTCCACGAACACGCCCACTTTGATGACGAAGGGGGGGAGGTGGGGGACTATCTCCCGTACCTGCTTCGGCGTAACCCGGCGGGGGCTGGGGGCAAACACGAAGCCCAGGGCATCGGCCCCGGCCTCCGCCGCCATGAGGGCGTCCTCCAGGTTGGTGAGGCCGCATATTTTGACCCTTACGGTCACTGCCTCTCCCCCAACAGCCACTTATATAGCTTTATTTTTTTCTCCTTCGTTACAGTCCTGTAGCGTGTTTCCGTGACCATCTCTGTTGACGGCGTTACTTCGTAACTCGACTTCCAGTCCTGGCCTACCGCTATATCTGCCTGCCCCTTAGCCCGCTTCCTATCTCCTGGCAGAATGGACACACGGTCGCTATCGGTGAAAGTCCCGTCCAAGGTGGTGAATTTGAAATCAACCGAGAATGTGCCCGGCACGGTGTCTGTGTTCTCTATCTCCACATATACATTGGCCACGGCACCCTTGCTAAGGTCGATTCCGGTGCTTTCAGAAGACTCGGTTACACGATAGTCCACTTCCCTTTCGACCTGAGCCTCATACGCCTCTCGCGCTTCGTAAGCCACGCTAACCGGCACAAAGTACAAAAGTGCGGCAGCCACCGCCAGGAGGAGGATTAATCCCTTCACCTCAATCCCGCCTTCCCCTCATCCCCGCCACTTAGAGAAGAGCTACCTTCAAGAAGCTCTCTTAGCTGGGCCTCGGGGTCGGGGCTGGTGACCAGGGACTCCCCCACCAGGGCGGCATGCACCCCCGCCTCCCGCAGCCGGGCCAGGTCGGCGGCGGAGCGGATGCCGCTCTCGCTGACTACCATCACCCCCGGGGGCACCAGGGGCCGCAGCCGGAGGGTGGTCTCCAGGTCCACCGTGAAGTCCGTCAGGTTGCGGTTGTTGACGCCCACCAGCCGGGCACCCGCCGTCAGGGCAGCCTCCACCTCCGCCTGGTCGTGGGCCTCCACCAGGGCCGCCATACTCAGGGAGTGTGCCACTTCAATCAGGTGGGCCAGCTCCCCGGGGGCGAGGATGGCGGCGATGAGGAGCACGGCATCGGCCCCCCACAGGCGGGCCTCGTAGAGCTGGCGCTCGTCCAGGACGAAGTCCTTGCACAGCACGGGCAGCCCCACCGCCCCCCGGGCCACCACCAGGTCATCGGGGCTGCCCCGGAAGAACCGGGGCTCGGTGAGCACCGAGAGGGCGGCAGCGCCGCCCCGCTCGTAGCTGCGGGCCAGCTCCGGCGGGCTGAGCTCCCGGCGCAGCCAGCCCTTGCTGGGGGAGGCCCGCTTGATTTCAGCGATGATGGCGAAGGGCACCTGTCGCAGGGAGTCAATGAAGTCACGGGGGGGCGGGGCCGACTCGCTGAGCAGGGCCAGTTCGGCCACGGGACGCTGGCAGCCCCGGCCGTTGAGGCGGCGGCGGGTGGCCTCTACGATTTCGTCAAGGAACAAGAGCGGCTTACCTCCACCAGCCGGTTCAGGGTATTGCGGGCCTGGCCGGAGTCAATGACCCCGGCGGCCAGCTTGAGCCCGGCTTTCAGGTCGGTCACCTTCTCGGCGGCCAGCAAGAGCATGGCGGCGTTGAGGAGCACGGCATTCCGGCGGGCACCCTTCTCCCCCTCCAGCACACGTTCCGTGATGGCCACATTCTCCTCGACCGTGCCCCCGACCAGATCGGAGAGCTTGGCCCGGGGCAGGCCCAAGTCCTGCGGGTCAACGGTGTAGCTGCGTATCTCCCCCGACATGAGCTCGGTAACATGGTTTACGCCGGTGGGGGAGAGCTCGTCCAGGCCATCGGCGCCGTGCACTACCACCGCCCGTTTGGAGCCCAGCAGCCGCAGCACCCGGGCCATCGTCTCGGTGAGGGGCTGGCTGTACACCCCCAGGAGCTGCACCGAGGCCCCGGCGGGGTTGGTGAGCGGGCCCAGGATGTTGAACACGGTGCGGATGCCCGTCTCCCGGCGGGGGAGGGCGGCGTGCTTCATGGCGGGGTGCATGCGGGGGGCGAACAGGAACCCCAGCCCCACCTCCTCAATGCAGCCGGCCACCGCCTCCGGCCCCAGGTCTATTTGGACCCCGAAGGCCTCTAACAGGTCGGCGCTGCCGCACCGGCTGGATACGGAGCGGTTGCCGTGCTTGGCTACCCGTAGCCCGGCGGCGGCACCCACAACGGCCACGATAGTGGAGATATTGAAGGTATGGGCGCCGTCGCCCCCGGTGCCGCAGGTGTCCACCAGGTCGGTATAGGGCGTCTCTACTTTCAGAGCGTTGGCCCGCATTGAGCGGGCACAGCCGGCTATCTCCTCGGGCGTCTCCCCCTTCATGCGCAGGGCGGTGATGAAGGAGGCTATCTGGATGGGGGTGGCCTGGCCGTGCATAATCTCCTCCATCACCCCCTGGGCCTCCTCCTGGGTGAGGTCCTGCCTGTCCACCACCTTGGCTATGGCATCCCTAATCATGCCGCCTCCTAAAGCGAGCCGCTCTCCGCCATCTCCACCGCCCGGGAGAGGGCCGCCGTCTTGTTGAGGGTCTCCTGCCACTCCTCTTCGGGGACGGAATCGGCCACTATGCCGCCTCCGGCCTGAAGGTACACCGTGTCCCCGATTTTAACAATTGTGCGGATGGTGATGCATGTGTCCATGTTGCCACCGAAGCCGAAGTAGCCCACCGCTCCCCCGTAGGCGCCTCTCCGGGTGCCTTCCAGCTCGGCGATAATCTCCATGGCCCGGATTTTGGGTGCCCCGCTGAGGGTGCCGGCGGGGAAGCAGGAGCGCAGCAGGGAGTAGGCATCGTGTTCCGGCCGCAGCTCCCCGGTTACCGTGGACTCAATGTGGATTACATGGGAGTACTTCAGAATGTCCATGTAGCGGGGCACCTGCACCGAGCCGTAGCGGCACACCCGGCCCAGGTCGTTGCGGCCCAGGTCCACCAGCATCACATGCCCCGCCCGCTCCTTGGGGTCGGCCAGCAGCTCCTGGGCCAGTGCCCGGTCCTCCACATCCCCCTGGCCCCGGCGGCGGGTGCCGGCCAGGGGGCGGTA
>JAZGBK010000224.1:0-3771 GCA_036476365.1 Dehalococcoidia bacterium | reverse complement strand
GATGTGCAGGGGGTGGGCAATGTGGCCCCTACCCTTATCCACTTCGGCAACGATGAGCAGCGTAAGAAATACCTGCCACCCATAGCCAGTGGGGAGGTGCTGTGGTGCCAGGGCTATAGCGAGCCGGGGGCCGGCTCGGACCTGGCCGGGCTCTCCCTGAGGGCCGTGCCCCAGGACGACCACTTCATGGTCAACGGCCAGAAGACATGGACCTCCTTCGCCCACCAGGCGGAGTGGATTTACTTCCTGGCCAAGAGCGACCCCGATGCCCCCCGCCACCAGGCCATTACCTTCCTGATGGCGGACATGAAGACGCCGGGCATCGCCGTGAACCCCATCATCGATATCACCGGCAACCACACCCTCAACGAGACCTTCTTTGACAATGTGCGGGTGCCCAGGGAGAATATGGTGGGGGAGTTGAACCGGGGGTGGTATGTGGCGGTGGGGCTGCTGGAGTTTGAGCGCTCCGGGGCCAGCTACCTGGGGGCCTCCCGGCGGCTGCTGGACGACCTGGTGGGCTTCGCCAACGAGGGCGGCCTGCGCCATCCCCTGCTACGCCAGCGGCTGGCAGACTCCGCCGTGGAGCTGGAGGTGGCCCGCTGGATGAGCTACCGCACCGCCTGGATGCATCAGCACCACATGGGCTACAGCCTGGAGCCCCCCATGGCCAAGGTGTTTATGACGGAGATGATGCAGCGGGCGGGCTACCTGGGGGTGGAGGTGCTGGGGCTCTATGGCCAGCTGGAGCGGGGCTCCCCGTGGGCACCCCTCAAGGGGTCGGTGGCCTTCCTCACCCAGCTCTCCCTGAGGGAGACTATCCTGGCCGGCACCTCGGAGATACAGCGCATGCTCATCGCCACCCGGGGCCTCGGGCTGCCCCGGTAAGGTTACGAAGCCAATCAGCAAAGGAGGATAAAGGATGGACCTGGGACTGAGTGAAGACCAGGAAATGCTGCGTAAGATGGCCAGGGATTTCCTGACAAACGAGTGTTCCAAGACCCTGGTGCGAGAGATGGAGGAGGACGAGAAGGGCTATAGTCCGGAGCTATGGGCCAAGATGGCCGAGCAGGGCTGGACGGGGCTGCCCTTCCCCGAGAAATACGGCGGGGTAGGCTACTCCTTCCTGGACCTGGCGGTGCTGCTGGAGGAGATGGGGCGGGCCTGCCTGCCCGGCCCCTATTTCTCCACAGTGGTGCTGGCCGGACATGCCATTCTGGAGGCCGGCTCCGAGGAGCAGAAGCAGAAGCTCCTGGGAGCTATCGCCCAGGGGAAGCTCATCTGCACCCTGGCCCTCACCGAGCCCAGCGCCAGCTACGACCCCAAGGATATCCAGGTAAAAGCTACCGCCGAAGGGGACGGGTATGTTATCAGCGGCACCAAGCTCTTCGTCCCCGATGCCAATGTGGCCGATTCCATGGTGGTGGTGGCCCGCACCGGCGGCCAGGGCGCTCAGGGCATAACCCTGTTCCTGGTGGACCCCAAGGCCCCCGGGGTCAGCATCACCCAGCTCAAGACCATCGCCTCCGACAAGCTGTGCGAGGTGACCTTTGACAAGGTGAAGGTGGGCCAGGATGCCGTGCTGGGGCAGGTGGGCCAGGGGTGGCCGGCGGTGGAGAAGGTGCTACAGAAGGCAGCGGTGGCCAAATGCACCGAGATGGTGGGCGGCGCCCAGCAGGTGCTGGAGATGACGGTGAACTACGCCAAGGAGCGGGTGCAGTTCGGAAAGCCCATCGGCTCCTTCCAGGCCATCCAGCACCACTGCGCCAACATGGCCATTGATGTGGACGGCAGCCGCTTCATCTCCTACCAGGCGGCATGGATGCTCAGCGAGGGCATGGCCTGCACCAAAGAGGTGGCCATGGCCAAGGCGTGGACCAGCGATGCCTACCGCCGCTTGACCGCCCTGGGCCACCAGGTGCACGGCGGCATCGGCTTCACCAAGGACCACGATATGCAGTTATACTACCGGCGGGCCAAGGCGGCCGAGGTCACCTTCGGGGATGCCGACTTCCACCGGGATGTGGTGGCCCGGGAGATAGGACTGCCCGACCCCGCCTGAGAGGCGTACTCCTGCCAACAATGCCATCGCAGGGGCAGACCGTAGCCCCAAGAGGCCCGGGCCCGGCCTGTGGCGAGATGCTGGGGACAAAGCCTATCCCGAGGAGGCCGATATGCTCATATTGAAGTCTGCCCTCCTGTTCCTCTTCGCCGGTCTCTTGGAGGTAGGCGGCGGCTACCTGGTGTGGCTGTGGCTCAGGGAGCACAGGGCCTTCTTGGTGGGGGTGGCTGGGCTCTTGGCGCTGGCCCTCTACGGGGTAGTGCCCACACTTCAGCCCGCCCACTTTGGACGGGTGTATGCCGCCTATGGAGGTGTATTCATAGTCCTCGCGCTTCTCTGGGGCTGGGGCATAGACAAGAGGAAGCCCGATGCCTTTGACCTTTTAGGGGGCTCCCTGGCGCTGGCCGGGGCGGCCGTAATCATGTGGTGGCCCAGGGGTTAGGCCCTCGGCCTGCACCGGGAGAAAGACAGACTTGGACCGTCAGGACAACCAAAGCCCAATAGTTGAGGGCGCCATAGCCCGCCTTTTGGGGGAGAGGCGGGTGGTAGTGGCCGCCGTGCTTTCCCACGGGGTGTACCTGTACTACTGGCTCTACCTCTCCTGGAAGCACCTGCGGGAGGAGACGGGGCGGAACTACTACCCGGTGTGGCACGCCCTGGCCATGCTGGCACCCGTCTTTAACCTCTATATCATCTATGTCCACCTGAAGGCCATCCGGGAGTTGCTGGCGGCCTCCGGTATGGAGACCACCCTGAGCCCGGTGCGGGGGGTGGTGCTTATGGGGGCGGTCGAGGTGATGAGCTTGGTGACCTTTTTCCGGGCCAGCACGGTCAGCCTGGGGCAGGCCTTGCTTATGGACCTGGTGGGCATAGCGGTGGTTGCCTACATCGTGCTGTGGGGCCAGTCCAGCCTCAACCGCTACTGGGCTCAAAAGTACGGGGAGCGGCTGAGGGATGCCCCTCTGGGTAGGGGGGAGGTGCTGATAGTGCTCCTGGGGCTGTGGACATGGACATTATACTTCGTGGGGTGAGCTGGGCACTCTACCTGCTGGGTAACCTGTGGACCCTGCCCAACACCCTCCTGGGCTTTCTGCTGACCCTTGTTCTGGTATGGGGGTGGCCCCGGTTTGAGAGGGGGCGGCGGCTGTGGGTGTGCGCCACGGGGCGGGGGTTGAGCCGCTGGGTCAGGCGGCGAGGCCGGACGGCCACCACCTTCGGCTTCGTAGTCATCATATGGGATGTGGCCCTCCGGGAGGATGGCCCCCTGCTGGACCACGAGGCGGTGCACGCCAGGCAGTACGCCCTGCTGGGTCCTTTCTTCCTGCCCGTCTATCTTGTGCTGGCACCCTTCTACGGCGGCGGCCGCCGCCACCCCCTGGAGCGCCCCGCCTACCGCCGTGAGGACGAGAGTCGGGGATAGGCCCTGCGATGGCACCCTGCGAGAAACTGATATTCAATAGGTGAAAGGTTGGACAGAGAATCAGCTATAGCTGCCCTTATGGCTCACCACTCTTCGCAAGAGTACCGCCCTGAGGACTATTATTCCAATGTGGTCAGCGCAGATGGCAATTATCTGGGCCCCTATGTACCATATGTAGGCGACCGGTATTTCAATATGAAGCCTCGTATCCTGATATACGCCATGGCCCAAAACCTGGCCGGCGCACCTGGCCATGTGAAGGCCTGTCTTAGTCGACCTGATAGAGGGA
>JAZGBK010000223.1:0-4041 GCA_036476365.1 Dehalococcoidia bacterium | reverse complement strand
GCGCCCCGGCCAGCACGCTCACGGCCAGGACGAATATAGAGGTGGCCACGGCTATGCGGGGCGGCAGGTGGCAGCGCACCACTAACTGGGTAGTAGTAATCTCGGGCAGCCCGGCGCTCATGAGGCCGGTGAGCACCCCACCCACCCCGGCCAGCCCCATGCCTATAGGCCGGTAGCACACCCGGTACTCATACACCTGCCCCTGGGAGTCCACGACGCGGGTGAGGGGCCGGTGGGGCTGGAGGAAGCGGGGTGAGGGGGTAGCCCGGTGGGGCCGGGCCACCAGCAGCATGACCAGTGCCAGGGCGAACAGGATGCCCCCGAACACCAGCCGCAGCATACCCGGGTCTATAAGGTGGGAGAGGATAGAGCCGGCCACGATGGTGGGCACGGCGGCGGCCAGCAGCAGGCGGGCCGTCTTGAAGTCCACCACCTTTTGGCGCAGGTAATTGGCGGTGGCGAAACCGGTGCCGGCCAGTTCCGTCATCAGCCCGGCGCCGATGGCCTGGGCCGGGCCCAGCCCCACCACCAGCAGGAAGAAGGGGCTGAAGAACAGGGCGCCGCTTATCCCCGATGATAGGGCGATGGTGGAGAAGAGCACCGCCACCGGGAACACATACCATACTCTGGCTATCTGCTCCAGGGTGAAAACCGTTTCGGTCTCCATATCCTTCCGCTTACATGCTCCGGGCCGCTTACATGTTCCGGGAGAGGTTGAAGGGCCGATATTCCATATGCCCCTTTCCCTCCGGTACTCCGGCAGCACAGTATACGGGGTGTCAGGCTGCCGGCCTGGACACAGCTGCGGCGGGGCCGCTTGCTGGCCGCTATGTTATATTTCCGGCAGTGGCCTGTCAACCAGGAGGCAGGAGGTGACTTATACCGGAGTCAGGTCGACCTATCAGTCTCCCCCGTCAACCCCCCGTCAACCCAAGGTGCTGCTCTACCAGGTGCAGGGCCGCTTGGGCCGCCCGCTCCTTGTTGGCCATACGGTCGGCGCTGCCCCACCGGTGCTCCTGGGCCAGCTCGGTGCCGTCCCCCGCCGACAGGGCGACCCAGAAGGTCCCCAACGGCCTCTCCGGCGACCCTCCCGTTGGCCCAGCCACCCCCGTAGCAGAGATGCCGATATCTGTGCCCAGTAGCTCCCGGGCACGCCGGGCCATTTCCACGGCCATTTCTCGGCTCACGGACCCGTGGCTCTTCGCCGTCTCAGGTCGCACCCCCAGCACCCGGGTCTTGGAGTCGCTTGCGTAGGCGATGACACCTCCGGGGAAGTAGCGGCTGGCTCCCGGGACACTGCACAGCAGGTGCCCCACATAGCCAGCGGTATCGGCCTCGGCCACGGCGATGGTAAGGCCCCGCTCCAACAACGCCCTACCTATATGCTCCACCTGGTGGCTAACCATAGATACCCCCTTTCCTCCGCTCTCCCCCAAAGTACACCACCAGCACGAGACTCACAACCGCACTATCCAGACACCCACTGCAGTGGGGGGTTCAGAGGGGTGCAGCCCCACAGATACAATCAGGGGGAGGGGTGGGTGGGGAGTGGGAGGAGAAGGATACACGGGGGACCTATGGCCGGGCTACCTATCTGCGCCGGTGCCGCTTTATGATAGAATTGAGAGGAGGCCCTCTATATTTATCACCCATCTCAGCCTTACGGACTTCCGCAACTACCCCACCCTGGAGCTGGAGCTGCCCCGGGGTGGGGTGGTGCTGGTGGGAGGGAATGCTCAGGGCAAGAGCAACCTGCTGGAGGCAGCCTATATGCTTTCCATAATGCGCTCCCACCGGGCGGGGGCGGAGCGGGAGGTCATCTGCCTGGGGGCGGAGGGGGAACGGCCCTGGGCACGGGTGCTGGGCCGTGCCCAGGGGGGGGACGACGGGGTGGAGATTGAGGTGGTGCTGCAGCAAACAGCCGCCGAGACGGTGTCCAAGCGCATCCGGGTGAACGGTGTCCCCCGCCGTGCCGGGGAAGCGGTGGGGGTGCTTACCGGGGTGATGTTCTCCGCCGATGACATCGGCCTGCTCACCGGCCCCCCAGCGCTGCGCCGCCGCTACCTGGATATCACCGGCTGCCAGCTCAGCGGCCGCTACCTGCGCAGCCTGCAGCGCTACCACAGGGTGCTGGGCCAGCGCAACGGACTACTGAAGATGGTGGCCGAGGGCCGGGCCCGGCCCGAGGAGCTTGAGTTCTGGGACCAGGAGCTGGTGGCCGTGGGGGACTATATCCGGGGCCAGCGCCGGGTGCTGCTCCAGGCCCTGAACGGCTTGGCCCGGGGCATCCACTCCGGGCTTACCCACGGTGAAGAGGCACTGGAGCTGGACTACCGCCCCAGCCCCCCAGACACCTCCCCGGAGGCCTTCGCCAGGGCACTGGAGGAGGGCCGGGGACGGGAGCTGGCCCTGGGCATGACCCTCAGCGGTCCCCACCGGGACGAGCTTCGCTTTATGGTGAACGGCACCGATATCGGCATCTATGGCTCCCGGGGCCAGCAGCGCACCGTAGCCCTTTCCCTGAGGCTGGCCGAGGCCAGCTTTCTGCACCAGGACCGGGGCCAGCCCCCGGTGTTACTCCTGGATGACGTCCTCTCCGAGCTGGACGGCCAGCGTCGGGGCCAGCTCCTAAGGTCGCTGGCTTCCTTTGACCAGTGGCTGCTCACCACCACCGACCCCTCCCAGGTGGCCCCCTCCTTTCTGGAGCAGTCCACTCTCTTCCGTATCCAGGGGGGGACGGTCAGCCCATTCCCGCAAGGGGGAAAAGGTGCTGGGGAAGATGCGCCGTGATTGAAATCGAGAATGTATCCAAGACTTACGGGATGAACGGTGTGGAGGTGGCTGCCCTCCGCAATGTGAGCCTGAAGATAGAGCAGGGGGAGATGGTGGCCATCATGGGCCCCTCGGGCTCCGGCAAGTCCACCCTGATGTACATCCTGGGCTGCCTGGACAGGCCCACCTTGGGAGCCTATATCCTTGACGGTGTGGAAGTGGGCCAGCTCAGCGACAACCAGCTGGCCGAACTCCGGAACCGCAAGATAGGCTTTGTCTTCCAGACCTTCAACCTGCTGCCCCGGACCTCTGCGCTGGCCAATGTGGAGCTACCCCTGCTGTACAGCGGCGGCGTGAGCCGCCGGCGCGCCTGGGAGGCACTGGAACGGGTGGGTGTCGCCCATCGTGCCCGTCACCGGTCCACCGAGATGTCGGGGGGGGAGCAACAGCGGGTGGCCATCGCCCGGGCACTGGTAAACCGGCCCTCTCTCATCCTGGCCGACGAGCCCACGGGCAACCTGGACAGCCGTACCGGGGAAGAGATTATTGATATATTCCAGCAGCTTAACCGGGAGGAGGGGATAACCATCATCCTGGTAACCCATGACCCGGACATCGGCAACAGGACGCAACGCATCATCCGCCTGAAGGATGGCGAGATAAGCGGGGAAGAGGTCATCCGTGAAGCTGTACGATAGCTTTATAGTGGCCCTCAGGGCACTCTCTGCCAACAAGCTCCGCTCCGCCCTCACCCTGCTGGGCCTGGTGGTGGGGGTGAGCGCCGTCATCATCCTCATGTCCGTGGGCCGGGGGGTGCAGGCATCCATCACCTCCCTGGTTAATGACCTGGGCTCGGATGTGCTCTATGTGATGCCGGGGACGCCGGGGGGAAACCCTCTGCTGGCCTCCATGGCGGCCATGGGCAGCATTGACGCCCTGACCTGGGAGGACGCTCAGGCCATAGAGCGCTCCCCAGATGCCCCCTCGGTAGAAACGGTCGCCTCTATTGTAACCACCCTGGTGGAGGTGGTAGCCGGCCGGGAAACCATGCTCGCCGAGTTGGATGGGACCACCCCTAACTTCAATGAGGTAATCAACTATGATATAGCCCGGGGCATCCCCTTCGACCAGGGGCATATGCGGTCCCGGGCCAATGTGGCGGTCCTGGGCGATAAAGTAGCCGAGACCCTGTTTGAGGACTCAGACGCCCTGGGCCAGTATGTGAGAATAAACGGCATCAAGTTCCGGGTCATCGGCATTCTGGAAAAG
>JAZGBK010000222.1:0-3441 GCA_036476365.1 Dehalococcoidia bacterium | reverse complement strand
CGATCACTGCATCCTGGTGTGCCCCAACGCCCTCAACATCGGCACATACCAGATAGGCATAGCCGCCGTGGGCTACCACAGCGCCTTAGCCGGGGTCGACGAGCGCTGCTTCTTCAGCCACCGCAATCACGAGGAGTGCCCCGAGGACATACCCCTGCTGGACATCATCGCCGCCACCCTCGTGCGCCGGGCACCCCAGGACCGGTTCGTCATGCGGGCCGGCCGTGGCCCTACCCCCCGCAACGAGAGCAGCAGCTACGCCTTCGGCTCCATGTGGGGCAACTGCCCCGGCAAGGCCTACATCGCCGGCTGCGGCGACGCCAAGTACCTGGGCGACCTGACCTGGATTGCCCATGAGCTGGTGTCCCGTAACTGCCTGGTGTGGGTGGCCGGCTGCGCCGCTTCGGAGGTGGGCCGCTTCTACGACGCCGAGGAGGACAAGCACCTCTACCAGCTCTACACCGCTGAGGCCCAGCCCCGTAACCTGATGAACTGCGGCGGCTGCACCGCCCATGCCCACATGCTGGATGAGTCCCAGAAGTACTCCCGCACCGGCTCGGCCATCTCCCACTACGCCAACTACGCCGAGACCGCCGAGCGCATGTATAACCTCTTCCCCCAGCTGCTTATCATCTGGGGTGCCCTCCCGGACCGCATGTACACCATCGCCGCCGCCTTCGCCCGGGGCGGGGTGCCGGTGATTATAGGCCCCAGCTCCGCCTTCTCCTGGGACCGCTACCTCACCGCCAACAAGTGGGACTGGCAGCACTGGTTCGTTCATGAGACCTGGGGAGGCCGCAAGCGCTTCGTGGAGCCTACCCCCAAGCACCTCATCGTCCCCGTGGAGACCAAGGAGGAGGCGCTGACCATGGCCGCCACCATGACCATGCGCACCACCGACCTCAGGGACAGCCGCCAGATACGCCTGGAGACCTATATTGAGCTCCACGATAAGTTCTTCGGCGGCACCCCGGATGATATCCAGGCCTACATCTCCTCGGACTGGGAGCTGCCCCTGCGCTACAAGGGAAAACTCCTCAAACACCTGGGCGAGAAGCAGGGCTGGGAGACACACCGGATGAGAATACTGAAGGCCAGGCACCCCGATGGCCGTATGCTCACCCTGGACGAATTGGCCCGGGAGTACAGCGCCCGCACCATGCATGTAACCTACATCCCCCGGCTCATATCCAAGGTGCCGGTGGAGGAGGAGGCGAAGAAATGAAGATGGAAGCACCCCAGGAGCTGGCCCGCTGGCTGAAAGAGGACGGGGGTGGCCTGCTCATGGCTGGTGAGATGTGTAACGAGATACAGTTCAACGGCCGGAGCCTCCTGGACCTGGCCGCCGATATCGCCCGGGGCCTGGGCCTGCCGGTGGCCGCCACCGGCAATACCGCATTAGCCCTCCGGGAGCGGGGTGTGGAGGCGGTGGAGAAGATGTGGGCCGCCGAGGTGGTGGAGTTCATGCGCTCGGGGTGGGGCGACCCCATCACCCCCCAGCGCCCCTCCACCCTGGTGCTCATCGGCTACAGCCCCGGCGTGGCCCGTCAACTGGTGTCCACGGTTACGGATGCCCGCACCGCCGTCCTGGGCCCGGCCTATGTGGAGGAGGCTACCTGCTCCCTGCCGGACCTGTCGGTAAAGGCGTGGGGCCACTACCTGGAGGAGCTCGTCCGGGCGGTGAAAGGGGCGGCTTAGCGAGCATAGACCGGTTGATAAACGGTCTCTAAGAGGGAGCAATATGGAGAAAGACAAAGGGGGGGCCGAGGCCACCCATTCCCAGGTCCGGGAGGGCGACTTCCGCATCTGGGACATATCCCCGGAGGAGGCGCTGTCCGGGGTCAAGAAATTCCTGGAGTACGCCGGCTACGAGCTGCTCCCCGAGGACTACATCGGCTTCCTGCGCCCCGATTTCCGTGCCCGCCGCCAGGCCTCGGGGAAGGAGCACCAGGTGGTGGGGGTGGTGGCCAGCGGCATTGAGGACGCCGTGGAGGGGTGTACCCGGCTCATGGCCATGAAGGCGGTGCTGGGGGACGCTGCGGACTATGCTCTGGCCCTGCCCATGGTCAACGAATACCTGCTCATTGAGTTCTTCATGGAGGACAAGGGCCGCTGGTACTTCGGCATGAAGGACCACGAGCTCATGATGTGGCTGCTCAAGCCCGACGAGGAAGTCACCTGGTGCATCCTGGGCTCCCCCCGGGACCGCCACTTCAACAACTTCTTCGTGCTGTCCGATTTCTCCGTGGAGCAGTACATCAGCGCCAAGCTGCTACCCGATATTCTGGCGGAAGAAGAGTATTAGGAGGGCCTTGTGCCCGACCCCATGCCTGACTTAGTATGCCCGTCCTGTAGCTGTCTGTGCGATGACATCCGTCTCCATTTCCAGGGGGAGGAGCTCTCCCGGGTGGAGAACGCCTGCCTCAAGGGCTCGGCTTTCTTCCGGGCGGTGTGGGAGCGGGGGGAGCAGCCCTGCCGGGTGGAGGGCCGGGAGGTGCCCCTGCAGGTGGCGGTGGCTGCCGCCGCCGGGCTGCTCCGGGAGGCCAATAACCCCCTCATTTACGGGCTGGACAACTCCACCATAGAGGCCCAGCAGGTGGCCCTGAGGCTGGCCCGCCGCCTGGGGGCGGTGGTGGACGACACCTCCTCCTTCTGCCAGGGGGCCCTCACCGAAGGGATAATCGCCGGGGAGGTGCCCACCTGCACCCTGTCCGAGGCCGCCCAGCTGGCCGACCTCATGGTGTACTGGGGCTCAAACCCCTATCACGCCCACCCCCGGCACCTCTCCAAGTACACCTACTATCCCCGCTCCCGCTACCGGGAGGCAGGGTGGACCCCGGATGTCGTCCTGGCCGGGGTGGATGTGAGGGAGACGGAGACCTCCATCACCTGCCACAAGATGTTCTGGCTCTCCCCCGGCGGGGACCGGGAGTTTATCGGCCAGGTGCTGGCCGCCCTGGCGGGCAAAGAGGTCCCCAGGCCGGCGGCCGGCTTCGCCTCCCTGGTGGAGGAGGCCCACTACACCGTCTTCTTCGTGGGGCTGGGGCTGGTCTATTCGCTGGACAACGACCTGGCCCCCTTCCTGGAGCTGCTGGCCGAGGTGCAACGCCGCGGCAAGGCGGCCGCCGTGCCCATGGTGGGCCACTTCAATACCAGGGGCCTCAACCACACCTTGTTCGCCGAGGCCGGCCACGTGAACCGGGTACGTTTTGCCAACGGCAGCGGGCCGCAGCACGGCCCGGAGTTCTCCATCCTGGAGCAGCTCCGGCGAGGGGCGGTGGACTGCCTGGTGGTGGTGGGGGCCGACCCCCTCACCAGCCTGCCGCACTCCCTGGTGTCCGGCCTGGACTCCGTGCCCGTTATCTGCCTGGACCCCTTCCCCACCGCCACCTTTGAGCGGGCCAATGTAGCTATCGCCGTGGCCCCCTCGGCGGTGGAGGT
>JAZGBK010000221.1:0-4100 GCA_036476365.1 Dehalococcoidia bacterium | reverse complement strand
CCGCTGCTATAGAGGCGGCCGTAGTGGCCGCAGCGACTACCTCCGGCGGGGCGTACAGCATGAACATCGTCCAGCCGGCCGGGGAAAACTACCAGGGCAAGACCGTAACTTTCACGGTGGGGGGCCTGGGTGCGGCCGAGACCACCACGTGGGATGGGGGAGCCAACCTGAACCTGGACCTCAATGGCTCTTCTATCGCGCCGGCGCCAGCGGCTATTACCCTGAGTCCCACCGAGGGGGCCGGGGTGCTGATGGTAAACGGCACCAACTTCGGCCTCGGGGCAAAGGTAACCCTCAAATGGGACACTACCACCCTGGATACGGTACCTGTTATAGTAACGGTGGGTCTGGATAGAACCTTCTCCGCCATCGTGACTCCCCCCGCAGATGCCACCGCCGGTGATGTCACCATATCAGCCTCGGATACGGGCGGCAGCTCGGATGAGGCCACCTTCACCCTCACCTCAGGAGGGATGGGGGCTGCCGGCGCTCCTGGACCCATGGGGCCGAGGGGAGCTGAAGGGCCTACCGGGCCTAAGGGAGCTGCCGGCACTGCCGGCGCCCAAGGACCTGCCGGAACTGCCGGAACTGCCGGGCCTGCCGGAGCAGCCGGCGCCCAAGGGTCTGCCGGGCCTGCCGGAGCAGCCGGGCCTGCCGGAGCAGACGCTAACAGCACTCTGCTAACGTTGGCCTTCATCGTGGCTGTAATAGGCCTCGTGGTGGCCGTAGTAGCTATGCTCCTGGCCCGAAAACCCAGGGCTGCGGCCTAAGTTCGGGTATCCGGAAACAATGGAAGGGCGTCCCGGGACTCCGGGACGCCCTTCATACTATATGATTCGGACATGAGGGGAATATGAGCAGGTTTGCCGTTGCCCTGGTCCTGGTGGTGGCCCTGGCCCTCCTGCTGCCACCCTTCCTGAAGGAACGGCTCATGGCACAGCCACCCGTTATGGGGGTCTATGGCAGCGCTACCATGGGCTGGGAGCCAGCTCCCGAAGGCACCGAGGTGGCCGCCTATATACAGGGCGAGGTGGTGGCCCGGGTCAATGTATCCGGCGGGGCCTACAACATGAAGAACATCCTCCAGCCGGAGGGGGCCGACTACCAGGGCCAGACGGTAAGCTTCACCGTGGGCGGGGAGAGCGCCCAGGAAACCACGGTATGGCGGGCGGGGGTAAACCAGCCCCTTAACCTGACGGTGCCCGGGGTCACTCTGGTGGGCGTGGCCCTGGGGAGCATCTTCGGTAAGTACACCATAGCCTGGTGGTACGATGCAGAGAAGCAGCAGTGGCACAAGTACGATGCAGCCGTCCCGTGGCTCAGCGACCTTGTGGCGCTAAGGCGGGGTCTGGGCTACTGGATTAAGGCCACCGAGGACACAGCCATCTTTTATGGCGGCAACCTGTACCCGCTGAACAAGGGGTGGAACCTCATCGGCTGGCTGGGATAGGGCTACACGGATTCCAGTATCACCTCAGTTGGGTGTGGCTGAGCCGCCGTAGGTCTGACTCCAATGCTCCTTGCCCCTGGCATCCGTCTTCACCACGTACACATCCCCCCCATCTGCCCCGTAGGATTCCGTATACACGGCGATGATGTAGCCACCGTCAGAGGTCTGCTGCACCGATTGGGCCCCGTCACTGGCTGAGGCGGGGGGTGTAGGTTTGGGTGTGGGCACAGGCGTCGGTACGGGGGTGGGTGTGGCCGTAGGGGTGGGCACGGGCGTAGATGTGGGCATTGTGCCGGCATTCCTCCCGGCACAGCCACTTGACTGGAGCAGCAGGGTCAAAAAGATAGCGATCACCACAAGAGGCAGTATTCGCTTCATGAGCCACTTCGGCTTGATAGTGTCCAGTCTCAATAGTGGTCCACATTATATGCTGCGGGGTGCTGTGATAGGGACATGGCACGCACAGCACCAGAGGTCCAGTTGTCTCAGGAAGACAGAAGCACATTCCTCAAACGGATGAGGAGCCCAACGGCGGTGCAGAAGTTGGTTCACAGGGCCGCTATCGTGTTGGCCGCCGCCGAGGACGTGGAGAACAAAGCCACCTCAGAAAGGGGGTTAGGAACGGTCCACACTGTTGGCCTGTGGCGGAGGCGGTATGCCCAGCTCGGTATCAAGGGCCTGGAGGATAAACCAAAGTCTGGGCGGCCCCGGAAGGTGGGTCAGGATAAAGTAGCCGAGGTCATAGCCACCACCCTGATGCCGCCGGAGGGTGTGACCCACTGGAGCGCTCGCCGGCTGGCTAAGAAGGTGGGAGTGAGTCACTCTACGGTCCATGATTAAAGCGGCGAGGGGACTGCCTGCTTTAGCTGGCAGGGGAATCGCCGCAATCCTCCTTCTTTGAAATATCTCCCTGCATCCAGTATAATCTGCCTATGGCGGAGTCCAGGTACAAACAGAACGCTGGCGCTGTCTTCGCCCTCAAGTACCACCTGGTGTGGTGCCCCAAATACCGCCGCCCTGTCCTGGTGGACCAGGTCGCCAGCCGCTTGAAGGTTCTGCTGGAGACCAAGGCATCCCAGCTTGGTGCTGCTCTCCACTCCGTCGAGGTTATGCCTGACCACGTCCACCTCTTTGTAGAAACTGACCCCACCAAAGCCCCGGCTCACATCGCCGCCCAGTTCAAGGGGTTCACATCTCATGTGCTGCGCCAGGAGTTCCCGCACCTGCGGTCCCGCCTGCCTACCCTGTGGAGCCGTTCCTACTACATCGGCAGTGTTGGCTCGGTCACAGCGTCTGTGATTCAGCATTACATCGAGTCGCAGAAGGGCAAATAGATGCGCAAGACCTTCAAATACCGTCTTTACCCCAGCCCCGCACAAGCCAGGGCCCTGGACGCTCAACTGAAGGAGGCTCGGACCTTGTACAACGCCGCCCTCCAGGAGCGTCGGGATGCTTGGCGACGCGGGGTAAGCCTTAACTACTACGACCAGGCCAATCAACTCAAGGAAATCAGAGCTGCTGGGGACCTTAGCCTGGCCAACTTCTCGGCCTGCCAGGATGTGCTCCGGCGGGTGGACAAGACATTCAAAGCCTTCTATCGCAGAGTCAAGCGGGGCGAGAAGGCAGGCTATCCCCGCTTCAAGCCCAGGCAGCGCTTCGACAGTTTTACCTTCCCTGCCTACGGCGATGGCTGTGGACTGAGCGGCCGGCGCGTGAGGGTGCAGGGGGTTGGGCTGATAAAGGTCAAGCTCCACCGAGCGGTCAGAGGGGTGGTTAAGACGGTCACTCTGAAGCGTGAGGCTGGCTACTGGTATGCCTGCTTCTCTGTAGAGTGTGGGCTGGCGCTCCTCTCCGAATCCCGCGATGCTATCGGCATTGACGTGGGCCTGGAAAGCTTCGCTGCCCTCAGCAACGGTGCGGCTATCCCCAATCCCAGACATTATGGGGAGGGCCTCTCCGACCTCCGGGTCGCCCAGAGAAAGGTTGCCCGAAGGAAGAAGGGTGGACGTGGTAGAAGGAAAACTGTTCTCCTTCTGCAGAAAGCTCACATGCACATTCGGAACCAGCGCTCGGACTTCCACCACAAGCTGGCCAGGCAGCTCGTCAACCGCTATGGGCTTATCGCCCTTGAAGACCTGAATGTCAAAGGACTGGCCGGGGGGATGCTGGCCAAGTCCGTTCATGATGCTGGCTGGGCTTCCTTTGCCCAAAAGCTCTCCTACAAAGCGGAAGAGACTGGTAGGAAGCTGGTATTCGTCAACCCTAACGGTACCTCCCAGCGGTGTGTCTGTGGAGCTGCGGTACCCAAGGCCCTCAAGGACAGGTGGCACCACTGCCGTGCCTGTGGGCTTAGTGTACCGCGGGACCAGGCATCCGCTATGGAGATATTGAGGCTCGGATGGAGCCTTGCGGGCATAACGTGGCCTGGTGAGGCGTGCGTGCCCGCAGAAGCCGTCTGCTTTAGCTGACGGAGTCATCACTCGTCTGGGCGGCTTCCGCACAAACTATTCTTTCCAAGGTCAAGAGAGCTAACGAAGTGTTAGAGACACTACACTACAACTGCCAGCGTTACCACAAGGCCCTGGGCAACGTGACACCCGTTGATGTACTCTACGGGAGACGACTACAAATCCTACGACACCGAAAGGAG
>JAZGBK010000220.1:0-2794 GCA_036476365.1 Dehalococcoidia bacterium | reverse complement strand
AGGCCAGGGCTTCGTACCCCAGGAGCGTTTCCGTCTCCTTTCCGCCGTCCCGGCCCCCGGACACCACTGGAAGCTCCTGGACTGGATGGAGCGGGAGTATGGGGCGGTGATTGTTGCCGATACTTGCTGCGCCCGGTGGGGCGAGTTTGATTGGGACCCCTCCCGTCCCTTGCTCACCTTGGCCCGCCAGTGGACAGCCACCCCCCTTAACCGCCAGATGCACGCCCCCATCTCCACAGCCTGGCTGCCCGATACCGTGCAGGATGCCCGGGAGCACCAGGTACAGGGTGCCCTCTACTGGGCGCACATCGGCTGCCCTCAGGCCGGCGCCTCCATCAGAATCTTAAAGGAGGCCCTCCAGGAACAGGTGGGTGTGCCCACCCTGGTGCTGGATATAGATGTGCTGGACCCCTCTTTCGTCACTGAAGATGAACTCCGGGACAAGTTGGAGGGGTTCTTTGAGCTGTTAGAGGAGCGGGCTGCGGGGAGTTAGACGGAGCCGGGGCCCCGGCTCCGCCGTGTCGCATCCACTACCGGCGCTGTGCGCTGCGGCTGCTACCGCCCCCCATGATAGGCTGCACCCAGGGCAACATTCTGGGGAATCGTTACTTCTTGCGGTCCCAGGCAACGCCTCGTTCTATCTAAGGTATCTGGCGGGGTAAAACCGGGGGGCATACCGGGAGGAAGCTGAATTAGTGGTGGCTACCAAAGGGTGGCGATTTCTGGCAGGGATGACAATCCTGCTGCTTACGGTGGCCGTGTCGGCCTGTATCCCCGCCGAGATTCGCGAGGGGGAAAGGCTTTACATGCACCATTGCTCGACCTGTCATGGCCCCGGCGGTTGGGGGACGGAGCTGGGCCCCCCCCTGCACCCCGAGAGGCGTGGGGAGATAATCCAGCAAGTGCGAAACCCCCGGGGGCGGATGCCGCCCCTACCGCCGTCAGCGTTGAGCGACGAAGAGCTGAGAAAGATAGCCAACTACCTCATCTACCTCCACTATGAATTAAGCGGTCACGGACACTAAGGGTCTCACTCCGCCCCGTTTCCAGTAGTGCGAGGGCGTGGGATGCCTTTAGAGGGGGTATTCCCCGTGAAGGGGAGTAACCTGTTTGCTGCGCTCCTGGCATATGTGGCAAAATTAAACTGTGGTGCATGCTACCGGGGAGTCTCCGATAGGCAGGGTGGTACGGCGCTTCCGCGGCGTGGGTATCGCCCTTATAGCGGCGTATTTCCTGTCGGGGCCTGTCCTGCTGGCGGCGGCCCACTTCTGGGGGGTGGAGTTCCTGAACTTCGGTGCCCTGGGCTGGAGACCGGTCCTCATCTATGGGGTGGGTGCCCCCTTCGTAGGTTATCTTTTTCTTATCAGGAGCCCCAGGGCGAGGTTCGCCGCCTATGTTTTCCTGACGCTGGACATCTTACGCTCTCTGGCGGCAGCCCACTTCTTGCCCCTGGCCTTGGATAGTGCCCTGCTGCTCTATCTGCAGACCAGCGGTATGAGGAGGGCCTATCCCCCTTTGAGAGGGGCGGATATGCACGCCAGAATGAGGGTTAGGGTGGGGATGGTAGGGGCCGCACTGGGATTTTTCAGGAGGAAGGGGGCGGTGGCAAGACCGGCGGCGGCCACGGCTGCTGAACGGGGTGCCGGTGACCCAGCGCCCTCGTTCCAGCCCAGTCTGGTCTCCTGGAACCTCACCTCCGCCTGTAATCTGCGCTGCTCCCATTGCTATCTAGACGCCGGACACCGCCTGGAGGGGGAGCTGGCCACCGACGAGTGCTGCCACATCATAGACCAGATGGCGGCGCTGGGGACGGAGATGGTCATTCTCACCGGGGGGGAGCCCCTGCTGAGGAAGGACATCTTCGCTATTGCCCGGTATGCCTCCCAGAAGGGCATCCTGGTGGTGATGGGCACCAACGGCGTCCTGATTGATGAGGAGGTGGCCTCCTCTCTGAAGGACAGCGGCCTGCAGGGGGTGGGCATCAGCCTGGACTCCCTCCACGCCCAAAGGCACGACTCCTTCCGGGGGGTGAAGGGCTGCTGGGAGGGGGCGGTAAGGGGAATAGACGCCTGCGTGAAGCAGGGGCTGCAGGTCATCGTCCAGACCACAGCCACCCAGTGGAACTATGAGGAAATCCCCGCCATGATAGACTTCGCTCAGAGCAAGGGTGCCGTCGCCTTCAACCTGTACTACCTGGTGTGCACCGGCCGGGGGGAAGGGTTGGCGGATATCACGCCGCAGCAGTATGAGGAGAGCCTGGCGTATGTGGTGGAAGCCCAGGCTCATCATCCGGGGATAATGGTGCGGGCCAAGTGTGCCCCCCATGCAAACCGTATCGCCCACCAGCGGGGCGCACCCCTCATGGCCAGTGCCGGCTGCCCCGCTGGCACCAGCTACCTCAGGATAACCCCGGAGGGGCAGGTTACCCCCTGCCCCTACCTCCCCCTGGTGGCGGGCAACCTGCGGGAGGTGGGGCTCAGAGAGATATGGGAGGGCTCAAGCATCCTTCGGGAGCTCCGGGAGCCCCGGCTGGAGGGCCGCTGTGGGGCCTGCGAATACGCCCGGGTGTGCATCGGCTGTCGTGCCCGGGCCTGGGCCACCGGTGGGGCGGTGATGGGGGAGGACCCCTGGTGTTCCTACCAGCCGGGCGGCGGTAGCCCGCTGCTGGTAGACGAGGTGGCCTGGACTCCGGAGGCGGAGAGTCGGCTGCAGCGGATACCGTCTTTCATCCGGGGCAGGGTGAAGCTGGCTATTGAAGCTCAGGCCAGGGGCAAAGGCTATACCCTGATAACCC
>JAZGBK010000022.1:0-3070 GCA_036476365.1 Dehalococcoidia bacterium | reverse complement strand
CTTCTGGGAAATCGACGACCCCACCCTGGGGAAGGTGAAGGTCGTGGGCAACCCCATCAAGATGTCCGGCCCGCTGCCTTTTCCCCCTAACCCCCCTCCTCTGCCGGGCGAGCATAACCAGGAGATTTATGCTGGCCTCCTGGGGCTCAGCCAGCAGCAAATAGATGCGTTGAAGGTAAAAGGGGTCCTCTGAGGCGGCAGGCCCGCCCCTGCTAAATGTCGGCTGGGCGACAACCCCTTGACAAAGATAGGAAGGCACCCTAGAATTCACCTTGAAGCCCTGCGAGAAGTTGCGCTATCCTTGTGAGGATTCGGTGACTGTTCCAGAGGCGATTACTGGATTAGGTATTATTGGATTAAGGAGGGGTTATGAAAGTTGGAAACAAGAAGGTGGCCTGGTTGCTGGTGATGGCGGTGGCGCTGCTGCTACCCTTGATAGTGGCGGCCTGCGGTGAGGCCACCCCCGCCCCCGCCCCGGCACCGGCACCGACGGCCGCCCCGGCTCCCGCCCCAGCAATGGAGCCTATTACGCTGAGGTTCACCTCGCCCCTGCCTCCGCCACCCTACTCTGCTGCGATTATCGCCGAGTGGTGGGGACAGGAGATAGAGAAAAGGACCAACGGCCTGGTGAAGTTTGAGTTCTTCCACGGCGGCACCCTGAGCAAGCCCAAGGAGGAGCTGGAGGCCATCCAGGTGGGGCTGGGCCAGGCTGGCTTTGTAGTCTACCCATACTATCCCACCAAGCTGGCCCTGGGCGGTTTCAGCTATGCCGTCCCCTTCGGGCCTGACAAGGCCGTAACCCTGCTGAAGGCCGTCGATGAGATGTATGCCACCGTCCCTCAGCTAAAGGCCCAGGTGGAGGGGTATAACCAGAAGATTATCTGGCACCGGGTGATTGGGGACTACGGCATCATGAGCAAGACCCCAGTCAGGACGGTGGCGGACCTCAAGGGCATGAAGGTGGCCTCCATCGGCGCCTATCACCCCAAAATCCTGGCGGCCGCCGGTGCGGTGCCGGTATCCATGCCGGTGTCTCAGAGGTACCAGTCCCTCCAGACCGGCGTGGTGGATGGCTCTGTCCTGCCATTTGACCTGAACAAGAATATAAGGACCCATGAGCTGGTCAAGTACGGCACCATCCTGGGAATGGGGGCCGCTTTCTCTACCTCGGTTACTTTCAACGCGGAGGTATGGAATAAGCTCCCTGCGGATATCCAGGAGATTATACTCCAGGTAGGGGCCGAGGCGTCCAAAAAGTATGCTGCGGAGAACGATGCGCTCGGCATGGAGGCCATAGAGGAGATGAAGGCTGCCGGGGTAGAGTTCATTGAGCTCCCCGCCGCCGAGAAGGCCAAGTGGGCCGAGATGCTGCCCGACTTCCCTGCCGAGTGGGCCAGGGAGATGAACGAGAAGGGCCAGCCCGGGACCAGAGTCATGGCAGCTTACCTGGAAATCACCGAGAAGGCTGGTGTCAAGCATGCCCGCCAGTGGGGGACCAAGTAAAGGGGTAAGGGCACAGGCAAGTAATTGACGGCTGTGCTGCGCCGGGGGGCCCGGGGTAACCTGATGGGGGTCCTAACCAGGGGTTATACCGGGCTCCTCGGCTGGCTGAATGTCGTAGCGGCCATCTTCATCTTCATCCTCATGCTCCTTGTCAGCGCCGATGTGGTGGGCCGCTATGTCTTTAGTCGGCCGCTGTACGGCACCTTTGAGATAGCCGAGTCCCTGCTGGTATTCATCGTCTTCCTGGGCTTCGCCTACACCCAGCACGAGAAGGGGAACATACGTGTCCAGATAGTAGCCAACCGGATGCCCCCTCGGGTGAGGCTGCTGCTGGACTTTCTGGCCCATGCCCTGGGTTTTGCCATTTTCATGCTCATCACCTATGAGGCCGGCCGTCACGCTATTCTCGCGTGGCACATCGGAGAGGAGTCCGCCGGGATGGTGCGCATCCCCCTGTGGCCGTCCCGCTTCGCCGTGCCTGTGGGAGGTTTTTTTCTGGCCCTCCAGTTCGCCATAGATGCGTGGACCGACCTGAGACAGCTCTTTAGAGGACAGGGGGGATAGGATGGACCCGCTGTGGCTGGGCCTGCTTTCTCTGGCCGCCCTCTTCTTCCTGCTGGCCCTGGGGGTACATGTGGGCCTGTCCCTGGCCATAGTAGGCTTTGGCGGTTTTGTGGCCATCACCGGCAGCTTCCCCATGGCCATCGGCATCCTCACCACCACCCCGTACGCCACCATAGCGGTGTTCGCCCTTACCGTGGTGCCCCTGTTTGTCCTCATGGGGCTGCTGGCCCTGCACGCTGGCATGGGGGAGGCGGTGTATAACGCCGCCTTCCGTTTTGTGGGGCGCATCCCCGGGGGGCTGGGCATCGCCACCATGATGGGGAATACCGGCTTCGGGGCGGTGAGCGGCTCCAGCGTGGTGGCGGCCACCGTGTTTACCAAGCTCAGCGTGCCCCAGATGAGGCGCTATGGCTACGATGTGAAGTTCGCCTGCGGCATCACCGCCTCCGGTGGCATCATCGCCATGCTCATCCCCCCCAGCATCTATGCCGTGCTGGCGGGCATCATTACCGAGCAGCCTATTGGTAAGCTGCTGCTGGCCGGTATAGTCCCGGGGCTGCTGATTACGGTAGTTTTCTCCGCGGGCATCTTCGGCATGGTCAAGGCCAGGCCCCACCTGGCCCCCACTAAGGCGGAGGCGTTTACCTGGAGGGAGCGGACAACTTCCCTAATAGCGACCTTGCCGGTGCTCCTCTTGGCCCTCATCGTGGTGGGGGGGATTTACGGTGGGGTGTTCACCCCTACCGAGGCCGGGGCCGTCGGCGCACTGGGGGTCTTAATCATCGCCCTGGTTACCCGGAAGCTCACCGGTAAAGCCCTCAAGGAAGCCCTGTGGGACACGGTGCGTGTGGTATGCATGGTAAAACTGATCATCATCGGGGCCACCATCTTCTCTCGTTTTCTGGCGGTGAGCGGCGTAACCCGGGAGTTTATCCGGGCCGTGATTGATAGCGGCGTACCTCCTATGGCAATGCTGCTGCTCTTCATGTTCATGTATTTGATA
>JAZGBK010000219.1:0-6220 GCA_036476365.1 Dehalococcoidia bacterium | reverse complement strand
TGTTTGACCCTCAGGACCTGATGGACTCGGTCCAGGTGCAGGAGCGGGGGTACTTTGTAGAAATAGAGCACCCGGTGATAGGCAAGGTGAAGATGACGGGAGCACCCTTCAAACACTCGGCCACCCCCTGGGCCATGGGGGGGCCTGCCCCGCTGCTGGGCCAGCATAACGAGGATGTCTTCCTCCACCAGATGGGTCACGGCCCGGAGGAACTGGTGCGGTGGCGCCAGGCGGGCGTTATATGAGGAGGCGTTAGATGGCCACACAGCCGTTAGAGGGAATCCGGGCGCTGGACTTCTCCCGGGAGGCGGCGGCGCCCTATTCGGCTATGATGCTCTCCTTCCTGGGGGCGGAGGTCATCAAGGTGGAGAGCAGGGCCAAGATGGGCGTGGTGGGCCGCCGCATGGGATTCCGCTATGTGGACTTCAACCTGAACAAGCTCCAGGTAACCCTGGACCTCACTAACCCCAAGGCGGTAGAGCTGGCCAAGAGGCTCATCGCTATCAGCGATGTGGTCATAGAGAGCAACCGCCCCGGCGCTTTTGAGAGGCTGGGGCTGAGCTATGAGGAGGTGAGGAAGGTCAAGCCGGACATCATCATGCTCTCCCACTCCGGCTTCGGCCAGACCGGGCCCGACAGGGAGTACCTGGGGGCCGCACCCGTGTTTGCCGCCACCAGCGGCCTCTCCCAGTTCACCGGCTATCCCGATGGCATCCCCAGCGAGCTCCGGGGCAGCCCGGACATGCGCTCCGGCCAGTACTGCGCCTTCGCCGTGCTGGCCGCCCTGTTCCACCGCCGGCGTACCGGCCAGGGGCAGTATATTGATGTGTCCGGCCGGGAGACCAGCGGGACCACCATAGGCGATATCCTCCTGGACTACACCATGAACCACCGCACTCAGGAGCGGCGGGGCAACCGGGACTACACCATGGCCCCCCACAACTGCTACCGCTGCCGGGAGGAGAACAGCTTTGTGAGCATCGCCGTGGCTACCGAGGAAGAGTGGCAGGCCCTGTGCCGGGCCATGGGCCAGCCGGAGCTGGCCGCCGACCCCCGCTTTGCCGACGGCCTCAGCCGCTGGGAGAACCAGGAGGAGCTGGACCCCATCGTTGAGGCGTGGACCCTCCAGCACACGGACTATGAGGTGATGGAGGTCCTGCAGAAGGCCGGGGTGGCCGCCGTGCCCTCCATGAGCTCCGGCGAGCTTTTCAACGACCCCCATCTCCGGGAGCGGGGCTTCATCCACTCGCTGGACTACTCCGACTACCAGTGGCTGCCGGATACCCCCAAACCGGCCTCGGACGACATCCTCCACTTCGGCATGCCGTGGCGGCTGCACTCGTGCCCGGATGCGGTGAACAGCCGTGCCCCGTACTATGGGGAGCACAACCAGTACGTGTTCGGCAAGCTGCTGGGGATGGGCCAGGAGGAAATCGCCATTCTGGAGCGGGAGGGCGCTATCGCCTGAGACTCCCCACCCGACGTCCGAGGGGTCCGGGGGGCTTCACCCCCCAGGTACAATCTTCGGGCGGGCGGGTGGGAAAGAAAATGGTCGCTAAACGACCTGTATATGGGGTGTGAGATGAATAAGTCCCTATTTATTGCGGCGCTGTTGCTGGGCGGGCTGCTCCTGCTTTCGGGGTGCGGTGGTGGGGCCACGCCTACGCCCACGGCCATGCCTGCGCCCACGGCCCTACCCTTTACCCCACAGGCCACCCCTGCCCCATCACCCACTGAGACAGGAGGTAAAACCGAAGTGAAGAGCTGGACCAACGCCCCCCCCATGACCATAAGCCAGGACAAGCAGTACACGGCAACCATCAGCACCAATTTCGGCGACATCGTCGTAGAGCTGTTCCCCCAGGAAACTCCGCTGACGGTCAACAGCTTTGTGTTCCTGTCCCGGCAGGGGTTCTACGACGGGGTCATTTTTCACCGGGTAATGAAGGGGTTCATGTTCCAAGGCGGCGACCCCACCGGCACGGGGACGGGGGGGGCCGGCTACCGCTTCCGGGATGAGCCTATAAGCCGGGACTATGTGAAGGGCACCCTGGCCATGGCCAACTCCGGCCCCAATACCAACGGCAGCCAGTTCTTCATCACCCTGGCGGACCTCAGCGGCGGCCTCCCCAAGCACTACACCATATTCGGGCTGGTGACGGGGGGCATGGATGTGGTGGACAAAATAGGTAATGTGCCGGTAAAGGCATCCCCCAGCGGGGAGCCCTCCTCCCCCACCGTAGATGTCCACATAGAGACCGTGACCATCGCCGAGAAATAGGCCTGCATGACTGGGTCGCTTCTGTATGCGTTTTAGTCGAGCTCCGGAATATGTGGCCTTTCGCCACGTATGAGTTGCTCGGCAAACAAGCAAACGTCAGGGTTGCCCTTAAGAATGAAGCCGTGTCCGACAGGGTCTGTCTCCACGCTGAATCTATTCAGCGCAATAGCAAAGTCCGAAATCAACCTATACTCTCTCACGACCATTCTTACCGAACGGTATAGAATCGCTTCTACGTTGGATGCTCCCTCAACTTTATAATCCAGACCAACTATGCGGCTTAGAGTCTTGCCCATTTCATCGGCTTGTTCTCTGGAGATGCGGCAAGTTGCACCAGCAATCTCAAGAGCACCGTTCAACTTCTTTTGGGCTTCCGCTGTAGAGGGTTGTTCCATGGTGGCGTTAGGTTTCAGAACACGAAGCAATTCGGCGACTACAGTACCGAGACCTTCACTTGCTCTAGCTGCCAGCCGTCCTGCTAGAAGTGGCGAATAGTGGGCTACATCATCAGCATTGACATCCAGCCACACAGGTAAAATTACTTTCACGCCATATCGCTCGCGGACTTCTAGGCCGTCAAGCTCTTTTTGGGGCCAATCTTTCTCGAAGAAGCGAGGGCTCAACACAACGATTCCGTACTTCGATTTTGCAAGCCCGTTATCGATGGACTGACGTAGGCTATCACCAATGGACAGCGTGAACTCATCGTACCAAATGCGTATTCCTCGATCGGTGAGTTCTTGCGCCAACTTCCGTACGAATGATTCTTTATCCTCTGACGCGTGGCTGATAAACGCATCCCACTGAAACTGCTCTTCAATTGATGGACTACTTGCTGGTTCTTCTTGTATAGGCTTTACTTTAGAGGGAGCTTCCTTTTCCAACTCTTCGAGCATAGCTTTGCCTCTTCCTGTCAACATAGGTGCAGCGCCTCCGCCCAAGGTGTGGAAGACGACTTGCCGAGTGCGGTGCACTATCTGGTCCCTCCTCTTGAGCAGTTTCTCTTGAAAACTAATACCCCGTCTCCGGGCGGTACTCGCCGAAGACATCACGGAGCACGGAGCAGATTTCGCCGATGGTGGCGTAGGCCCGCACCGCCTCCATGATGGGGTACATCAGGTTGCCGCTGCCCCGGGCCTCCTCCCCCAGCACCTTCAGGGTGCGCTCCACCCGGGAGTTGTCCCGCTCCCGTCGCAGTGCCTTCAACCGTTTTATCTGCTCCCGGACCACCTCCGGGTTGGGGCGGTGGAGGGTGATAGGTGCCCGGGCCTCCTCCCCATAGCGGTTGACGCCCACCACGGCCCGCTCCCCCGTCTCTATCTGGCGCTGGTACTCAAAGGCGGCCTGGGCCATCTCGGCCCGTGCCCAGCCCTGCTCAATGCCGGCCAGCATGCCGCCCCGGGCCTCTATGCGCTCCAGGTAGCGGCCCACCTCCGCCTCTATCTGGTCGGTGAGGTTCTCCACATAGTATGACCCGGCCAGGGGGTCTATGACCTCGGCGGCGCCACTCTCGCAGGCCAGCACCTGCTGGGTGCGCAGGGCCAGCAGGGCGGAGCGCTCCGAGGGGATGGCCAGGGCCTCATCGTAGGCGGCGGTGTGGAAGGACTGCACCCCGCCCAGCACCGCGGCCAAGGCCTGGAGGGCGATGCGCACGATGTTGTTCTCCGGCTGCTGGGCGGTGAGGGTGCTGCCGGCGGAGCCGGCCCCGGCGCGCCACATCCAGGACTCCGGCCTCTTGGCCCCGAAGCGGTGGCGCATGAGCTTGGCCCACAGCCGCCGGGTGGCCCGGAACTTGGCCGCCTCTTGGAAGATGTGGCTGGTGGCGCTGAAGTTGAAGGCCAGCCGGGGGGCGAAGGAGTCTATATCCAGGCCTCGCTCCAGGCAGGCCTCAATGTAGGTGATGGCATCGCCCAGGGCGAAGGCCACCTCCTGCACCAGGGTGCAGCCCGCCTCCCGCAGGTGATAGCCGCAGATGTTGATGAAGTTCCACCGGGGCAGGTGCTGGGTGCAGTACTGAATGAGGTCCACGGTGAGCCTCAGGGAGGGGCGGGGCGGGAAGATGTAAGTGCCCCGGGAGAGGGACTCCTTGAGGATGTCGCCCTGGGTGGTGCCGGTGATGCGGGCCGGCTCCAGGCCCTCCTTCTCGGCCACTGCGGCGTACATGGCCAGAGCCACGGTGGCGGCGGCGTTCATGGTGAGGGAGGGGCTGGCCTGCTCCAGGGGCAGGCCCCGGAATATGGTCTCCATGTCCTGGAGGGAGTCCACGGCCACCCCCACCACCCCCACCTCCCCCTCGGCCCGGGGGTCGTCCGAGTCCAGGCCAAGCTGGGTGGGCAGGTCAAAGGCCACCAGCAGCCCCCCCTGGCCCCGCTCCAGGAGGTAGCGGAAGCGGTCGTGGCTCTCCTCCGGGGTGCCGAAGCCGGCATAGTTGCGCATGGTCCACAGCCGTCCCTGGTACATGGAGGGGTAGATGCCCCGGGTGTAGGGGTAGTCGCCGGGGAAGCCCAGGTCCTGCAGGGGGTCTGCCCCGGCTGTATCCAGGGGCGTGTAGAGGGGCTTCTGAGGCAGCTCCGAGGGCATCAGCTCCCGCCGGGCCCTATCCAGGGCGGGGGCCAAGCGCTCCTGCTCCCACCTCCGGTGGGCCCCTTTCAGGTCGTCCAGGCCGTCGTGGCTCATGGTGCCTCCTTTAGCGTCCAGTTTACCCCTCGGCACTGCCGGTTTCAACGGGATAGCATCCGCCAGGGTTGCCTAGCGGCCATTACCTTTCCCACCCGCCCCCCCAAGGGTATATCTGGGGGAGCGCAACGGTGTAGGGCGCAGCAAGCGGCACCCCTGAGACTATTTACCGGGCAGGCAAGTGCGGTAAGCGATGCCCCCACTGGCCCAGGTTTGACGGGGCACGGACGCCGGTTTACAATGGAAAGCTATCCCTAAGCGAGGCCGCCCCGGCAATAGGGATTGGAGGTAGTGTATGAAAGCTCCCGCAGTGGACCTGAGCCGGTTTAACCAGATGGTGGATGCCTTTGACTCCATGTTCCAGCACCGGCGTAAAAGCCCCACCTCCCGCACCAGCGAGCTGTACTACGATATGTCCTCCCGCTACTGGAACCGGGTGGGCCGTGCCCGGGAGGAGGACAAGCTGGTGGTGGGCCATAGCGCCTGTGTGCCCCCGGAGCTGTTCTACGCTCTGGATATGGTGCCCATGCACCTGGAGCTCCTGGCCAATGTGCTCATGGCCGTGCTCAAGCAGCAGGAGCCGTTTCTGGCCCAGGGCAAGGCCTACGGGCTCAGCCCGGAAGTTTGCTCCACACACAGGGCGGCCGCCGCCGCTTTCACCCAGGGCTGGGCACCACGCCCCGATATAGTGGTGTGGAACAACCAGGTGTGCGATAACACCGTCAAGAGCAATGAGATGGTGGTGGACACCTACGGCGTCCCCGGCTTCTACTTCGATGTCCCCTTCCGTCACACCCCGGAGGCGGAGCGCTATCTGGCAGAAGAGCTGGAGGAGCTGGTCGCTTTCATAGGTGAACGCTTCGGCCGCAGGCTGGACCTGGAGCGGCTGGCAGAAGCACTGGAGCTGTCTCGCCAGCTAACGGAGCTGAACTCGGAGATAAGCCGGCTCCGCCGGGCGGTGCCCACCCCCGGCGCCAACCGTCTGGGCTCCATGCTGCACACCATCGACTTTTACAGGATTGGCAGCCCCGAGGGGGTGGAGTTCTACCAGGTCGCCCGGGACGAGTTGAGGGAGCGGGCGGAGCGTGGTGTGGGCTATGTGCCCCAGGAGAAGTTCCGGCTGCTCTCTCTATTCATGCCCATGGCGTATAGCTGGAAGCTGCTGGACTGGATGGAGCGGGAGCAGGGCGCCTGCATCGTCTCCGAGCCCTATATCAACTCCTGGAAGGACATGGAGTGGGACTTCTCCCAGCCCATGCTCAC
>JAZGBK010000218.1:0-4098 GCA_036476365.1 Dehalococcoidia bacterium | reverse complement strand
TTGAGGACAAGAGATGACTGAATACACCCTGGCAAACAAGCTCGGGAGCGACCGCAACGGCATTGCACTAATCGGTGTAGGCGGCACCGGGAGCTACGCCGCCGAAGGGATGGCTCGGCTCCTGGCTGGCCACCCCGATATCCGCCTGGTCCTCATAGACGGGGACCGGGTGGAGGAGCGCAACCTGGGCCGGCAGAGCTTCTACCCTGAGGACCTGGGCCGCTTCAAGTCCCAGGCCCTGGCGGAGCGTCTGGCCAGGAAACACAGACGCCCTATAGCATACTCCATCAGCCCCCTCCTGCCAGGTGGGGTTGGGCACAGGGCTGTGGACGAGTGCGCCCTGTTGGTGGGCTGCGTGGACAACGCCGCCGCCCGCTCCACCATCGCCAGCCTGGTGTCCCCCTCCAAGTGGTGGGTGGACGCCGGCAACGGAGAGGAGTTCGGCCAGGTGCTGGTGGGCAATTGCACCGTGGAGAAGCTCCGCACGGGCTGGTCCTTCAACCCGGAGGAGGGGGTAATCGACGCCCTGCCCCTGCCCACCCAGGTGCGCCCGGAGCTGCTGGTCCCTCCCGCACGGCCCAGGAGGGACTGCGCCGAGGCGGTGGCGGTGGGGGAGCAGGGGCCCACCATAAACCAGTTCATGGCCGCCATGGTGGTGGAGGCGGTGCGCCGGCTCCTGGAGGGGAGGCTGACCTGGTGGCAGCTTTTCCTGGAGCTGGAATCCGCAAGCCTACACACGATGAGCCCGACACCAGAGGCGGTATCGAGGCTAACGGGGATACCCGTAAAGAAGCTGGAAAGGAGGTGATGACCATGGAAGAGGAGAAAGGCGCCAAACCGGTGGAAGGGGAGGAAGGGAAGGAAGAGGTGGAGGGAAAAGCCGCACAGGTCCCCACCGCCGAGTCCCCCCAGGCCGCCCCGGAGTTGAAGGTGGTGCTCCAGCTGTGGGGGACCCGTGCCCTGGTGGGCGTCCAGGGGGACGGCACCGACCCGGTGGTGGAAACCCTGGAGGCGGATTCCCTGAAGAAACTGCTGGCGGCCGTGCCGGGGGTGGTGGCCCGGGCCAGGGAGCGGTGGGCCACCAGCCCCCGCAACCCCAAGTATGAGGGGCCGCCCCCGCCACCGCCGGCGACACCAACACCAAGCAAGTCGGCGGGACGGGGGAAGACAACCCCCGCGGCACCGACCCCGAGAATGTTCTGAGATAGCGTCCAATCGGTTCCGAGGTCGACGGGGCCGAAGGAAAAGGCACAGGTTCTTTAGAGAAAGGAGTAACTATGCCCAAGAACAAAGAAAAGAAGGAGCCGGGGAGCGGCACACCCCCGGAACGCCAGGCTCAGGTCCTTGAGGTCGGCGTAGCTGCGCTCAGGGATGTTCTGGACCTGGTGGGCCCCGCCGTGCCCCGCAAGACCGCCCTGCCGGTCGTCCAGCACGTGCGGTTGGGTGACGGCCAGGTAGTGGCCACCGACCTGGATGTGGCAGTTGCCGTAGCCCTGCCACAGGCCGAGGGAGCGATGCTCCTGCCCCCCCGGGAGGCGCTGGAGTTCCTGGGCTACGCCCCGGGGCACCTGTCCGCCCGCATAACGAGCGAGAACGACACGGTCTCCATCGCTGTGGGTGGCATGCAGAGCCACTTCAAGGTGCCGGACCCCGAGGAATTCCCGCCCGTCCCCTTCGCTTTACCCGACCAGATGGAGCACCAGGGGGTGCTGGAGGGTGATGCCCTGGTTCGGGCACTGACCGCAGTACTGCCCTCCGCCGCTACCGAAGAGAACAGGCCGGTGCTTCGCGGCGTGTGTCTCACCCTGGGGGACAAAGTCCAGGTGGTGGCCGGGGACGGCTACAGGCTGGCCTGGGAGGGGGTGCCGGGACGGCTGCCGGGGGAGGGGCACATCCTACTGCCAGCCCCGGCGGTGCGGCTCCTGGCACACCTGTGGAAGAGAGCAGCCTCGCCCGATTTATCGGCTGCCTCGAACCCGGCACAGGTGGCCCTGGCAAAGAGGCTCATCCGGTTGGAATGGGAAAAGGAGAAGCTGCAGATGAGGTTCGGCCGGGTGGCCCTGCTATGCAAGCTCATCCAGGGCACCTTCCCCGAATACAACCAGCTCATTCCCACCGAGCATATGGCCAGTGTCACCGTTGACGCAGGCGACATGCTCCGCGCCCTCCAACAGGTCAAGGGCCGGGCCAGGGAGGGGGCGGGCATCGTCCGGCTCAAGTGGGAGGGGGACAGTCTTCAAGTTTCCTCCCGGGCTGAGGATGTCGGCGACACCACGGTGCCGCTGCGGGCCCACAGCAACGCCCCGGGGAAGACGGGCATGAACATCAGCTACCTCCTGGAGTACTTCAAGGGCAAGGAGGGCAGCGTCACCATGGCCCTCGCCGGAACCGAGGGTGCGCCGATAACCTTCACTCACCGGGGCACACCCCACATCATCATCATGCCCATGTTTGCGAAGGAGGATTAGCGCGGGCAACCGGAGACGCTGACAAGCCCAGAGGATGGCAGCGCAGTACAAGGGGGCTGCCCTGAGTAGGGGCGGCCCCCTTTTTTGTCCCTCTATACCCCCTCACCCAGCCCAACGGCCATCCTCAGGCAGCAGCCTGCGCTCGCTGCACCTATGATAGAGTGCGGGACTCAGCTTAGCCGCCGATGCGGAAGATTTTGGTCCCGCAGTTGGGGCAAGTACCCCGGGTGGCCGGACGGCCGTTCTTCAGGGTCACCTTCTCCGGGTTCTTCATCTCTCTCTTGGTGCGGCATTTCATGCAGTAGGCTTGCGGCATTTGCCCCTCCTGTGTCGAGTTGATTCAAATGTAGGTCCCCCGTCGCTCCCTGTCAAGGTAATGCTTGCGATGACGTTGCTTCACAGAACGTCCAAATGTTCCGTTGCCTACGGGCACCACAAGATGTCCTGCAGTTGAGCAATGGGATTCTCGTTGACAGCCTCATGCCAGAAACTTAGAATGGCCCTTGGGCGCAGATAAAGGCAAAGGTGCGTCAATGTGTCGTGTGTGTCAGTGGCTGGGAGATGGAGGCATGTGCTACCTCAACCCCAAGAACTATGCCCACCGGACGTACCGCAAACGTGCCGCGGGGAGTAGCCCCGCCACTGGGTTCTTACAATCGGCGGATGAGAAACGGGCCGCCGCCGAGGAATCGGCTCCTCTTCTGGAATGCACACATCGCTTAGCTGAAGCCAGAGCTGACGGAGATACGGAGACCTTCATCCGCCTCCAGCGGGAGATAAGCGGGGCAGAGGCAAAAGTGCCCGGCTGCCATGTGGTTCCGCTAGAGGAGTGCCCTCCATAATGGACCAAGTTCAGAAGCATATGGCGGGCATGAAGTGTATTTGTCGGAAAAAATTCCGGGGCGAAGAGACGTGCGATTTCTACGAATACTCCTGCATGGGCATTGGGACCGGGATGCTCAAGTGGCAATGTTGGCTGCAGAGATACCGGGGCGGGGTGGAGTTTTTGTTGCCTTCCCGCTCCAAGGAGTGGCTGGAATACTGGGATAAGCGTGGTTACGTTCACATAGTGATGCAGAGGGGCAAGACTTCATCGGCGAGCTATGTAATTGCGATTGTCCGACCTGAAAGCCCATCCGGTAGCGCAGGACTATGGACTCACCAGCAACTCGTGAAGACGGAATACGTGACGAAAGTAGACTATTCTCGTTGCAACGGCTGCAACGACTGCGTGAAACGCTGCCAGTTCGCGGCATTGCGCTACAAGGTGGCTCCAGCTGCGTGCCCAACTATAGGGGTGCACTCCACACCCCCCCGACATCTTGAGTTGGCCATTCACCCCCGTGGTAACGGTAGGCGTATGAGGCACTTCCAAGGCCTCCGCCATCCGAATGAATCTGTCCTGAACTACGAGCACTCCTGGGCAGCTTCCCCTGCGGAGGATGCCAAAACAAGCTGAGCGTAGGCCATGATGGTGGTATTGGATTATGGACATTGCCATAGTAGGGTTTGGCTATATCGCAGAGCACGGACACCTGCCATTCTATCGAACCAACGATAGCATTAAGGTTCAGGCCGTGGTCGACCCAGTGGCAGCTCGGCGTGACCTTGCCCAAATGTTAATCCCTGG
>JAZGBK010000217.1:0-6146 GCA_036476365.1 Dehalococcoidia bacterium | reverse complement strand
GCCCAGCCCCCCTTCCTGGTGGGGGTATGGCACGCGCCATCGGTGTACACTCGTAGCATCTCAGCCCCCTATGTGGGACATGGTGGTGTCCGTGGGTCCGACGCCGTGGGCCAGGCGGTGCCCCTCCGGCTTGAGGGCGGCGGCGTGGCGGATGACCTCCCGCACCTCCTCCACCGAGGCCCCGGAGCGCAGCACAGGGCGCAGGTCCATCATCTCATCGCCCATCAGACAGGGGCGGAGCTTGCCGTCGGCGGTGAGGCGGAGCCGGTTGCAGCCGAAGCAGAAGTGGTCGCTGACGGCGCCGATGAAGCCCACGGTGCCCTCAGCCCCCGGGAAGCGGAAGTACTTGGCGGGGCCGGCCCCGTCCTTCTGGAAGAAAGGCTCCATCCCCCCCAGTGCCCCCAGCACCCGGGCCACCTCGGCCACCGGCATGAACTGGGCACCGTCCGCCCGGCCAAAGGGCATGAGCTCTATGAAGCGCACATGCCAGCCCCGGTCTATAGTAAGGCGGCCGAAGTCCAGGATTTCGTCATCGTTCACGCCTCCCATCACCACCGTGTTGACCTTTACCGGGTCCAGTCCCACCTGCCGGGCACGCTCCAGGCCCCTTAGCACCTCTGACAACCCCTCCCGGCCGGCAATCTCCCGGAAGCGCTCCGGGCGCAGGGTATCCAGGCTCACATTCACCCGGCGCAGCCCGGCCCTCCTGAGGGAAAGGGCGTACCGGGAGAGGAGCAGGCCGTTGGTGGTCAGGGACAGGTCGTCTATGCCGGGGATGGCGGCCAGCATGCCCACCAGGCGGGAAAGCCCCCGGCGCACCAGGGGCTCGCCCCCGGTGAGCCTCACCATGTTAACCCCCAGCCCAGCCACAGCCTCCACCACTGTAACAATCTCCTCGTAGCTAAGCAGGTGGCTGCGGACCAGATACGAGGCGCCCCCAGCGGGCTGGCAGTAGCTGCAATGGAAGTTGCAGCGGTCGGTGACCGATAGCCGCAGGTAGTTTATGGGCCGGTGGAAAGAGTCCGATAGGCCGGTCATGGCGTCAGCCCCTCACCGCCGGCTTTACCCACCCCGGCTTCTCCAGCAGCCGGCGCAGGAAGTGTCCGGTCTCCGTGGCGGCCCGGCCCCGATGGCTGAGGCGGTTCTTGGCCTCCGCCGGAACCTGGGCAAAGGTCTGCCCCAGCTCCGGCACCAGGAACACCGGGTCGTAGCCAAACCCCCCTTGCCCCCTTGGCTCCCCCGTTATCCAGCCGGGGCACTCCCCGGTGAACAGCTCCAAGTTAGCCTCGTCCCCCGCCACCGCCATGATACAGCGGAAGCGTGCCCCCCGCTCCTCCGGGGCCACCCCCTCCAGCCTGTGTAGCAGGAGGCGGATGTTGGCCTTGTCAGTGGCGTCCTCCCCGGCGAAGCGGGCGGAGCGCACCCCCGGCTCGCCGCCCAGGGCCGCCACCTCCAGGCCCGAGTCCTCGGCCAGGGTGAGCAGCCCGCTGAGGCGGTGGTAGTAAAGGGCCTTGGCGGTAGCGTTCTCCTCCAGGGTGGCCCCCTCCTCCGGGGGGGCGGAGGTAATCCCCACCTGGGCCGGGGTCACCAGCTCATAGGGCAACTCCCCCAGGAGCTGGGCCAGCTCCCGGGCCTTGGCGGCGTTGAGGGTGGCGATGAGGAGACGGGGCAACCTTATGCCTTCACAAAGCGTCCGGCCAGTTTCTTCATCACCTGGGGCATGGTGGTGTACTCCATCTCGTCCAGGGGGAGGCGGTGAGGCTCAAAGGGGCCGTGCCGCCGCAGGTAGTAGCCCATCTCAGTGGCCTGGCGGCGGGCCTCGTCAAAGCCGGGGTCGTCAAACATGTCCCTGGGGCCCACCAGCAATCCGTTGGCGAGCTGGAAGCCCAGGCAGGTGACCCGGGGCGGGCCGTCAAAACGGCTGGGGTTGGAGTCACGCACCGCCACCGGCATCAGGGGCCCGTGGTGGGAGCCCCGCATCCACCCCTCCACGATGTGGGGGCTGGCGAAAGGCTCCAGGATCTCCCCCACGGCGGGGAAGTTCCCCTGGGAGCGCACGATGCACACCGGGTCGTCCTTGCCCACATAGCGTCCGGCGATGAGGGCCAGGCGCTGGGTGCTGGATACCGCCCCCACCTCCCCGGTGGCCCGGTGGTACACCGCCCGCACCATGAAGCGGCTGGGGGAGCCGATGAACACCAGCATCTCGTAAATCTCGTCGGGGCAGTCAAAGGTTATCTTCAGGTTCTCCTTGACATCCACCACCTCAAAGGCGTAGCCCTCGTTCATGGCGGGGGAAATCACCAGCCCGGCGGTGTTGAAGGGGTCGGCGAACATCTTGTAGAGGGGCAGGTTCCACGCCCCGGCGGAGGTCTTGTCGGCCATGAAGATGAGCACCGGCTCCGAGGGGCGCTCCTCTATCTCCATCTCGGCCACCCCCGGCCCCATCCCCTTGACATTGCCGGAGAAGGTGTCCGTGAGCAGGTCCTGACCGGCACCATAGAGCTTCAGCTCCTGGGCCAGGCGGGTGCCCTCCATGAAGGTGTCCCAGGCCAGCTTGTGGATTTCCTGGTTCTCCTCCCCCTTCTGGTGGGTCATGATGAGCTGCAGGTCATCCCCGCAGGCCGTCACATGGAAGTCAATGAGCAGGCCGGAGTCTTTGGCCTTCTGAAGGCTCTTCTTGGCTAACTCCAACAGGGCGGGGTGTGAGCTGGAGTGCCCCACCCAGCCGCCGATATCGGCCTTGATGTGGCTCAGGGTAATCCGCATACATGTCCTCCTTCTAAGCTGCTGATTATGGTTACACCAGCACCGGGGCCTTGTATTCGCCGAAGACCCCCCGCAGGCAATCGCATATCTCCCCCAGGGTGGCGTAGGCCTTTACTGCCCTCAGGATATAGGGCATCAGGTTCTCGCCCCCCCGGGCCGCCCCCTCCAGTTCCCGGAGGCTATCGGTAACCTCCCGGGAGCTGCGCTCACGGCGCACCCGGTCCAGCCTCTCCAGGTGCTGCTTCTCGCTCTCCTCATCCATTTTGAGCAGGGGCACCACCATAGGCTCCGGCACCTGGTAGTCATTCACCCCCACGATAATCCGCTTCTTCTGGTCCACCTCCTGCTGGTAGCGGTAGGAGGCGTTGGCAATCTCCTGCTGGAAGAAGCCCTTCTCCACGGCGGCCACTACTCCGCCCTGGGCCTCAACCTCGGCGAAGTAGCGGTGCGACTCCTCTTCCATGCGGTCGGTGAGGGCCTCCACCAGGTAGCTGCCGCCCAGGGGGTCCGCCGAGCTGGTGACGCCGCTCTCGTGGGCGATAATCTGCTGGGTGCGCAGAGCGATGAGGACCGCCCGCTCCGAGGGCAGGGCCAGGGCCTCGTCCAGGGAGTTGGTGTGCAGCGACTGGGTGCCTCCCAGCACCGCCGCCAGGGCCTGCAGGGCCACCCGCACCGCATTGATGTCCGGCTGTTGGGCGGTGAGGGTGCACCCGGAGGTCTGGGTGTGGAAGCGCAGCCACCGGGAGCGCTCCCCGGCCCCGTAGCGTTCCGCCATGCCCCGCGCCCAGATGCGCCGGGCGGCCCGGAACTTGGCTACCTCCTCAAAGAAATCGTTGTGGCAGGCGAAGAAAAAGGAGAGGCGGGGGGCGAAGGAGTCCACCGGTAGCCCCCGCTCCAGGCACGCCTCCACATAGGCAAAGCCGTCGACCAGGGTGAAGGCCAGCTCCTGCACCGCCGTGGAGCCCGCCTCCCGGATGTGGTAGCCGCTGATGCTGATGGGGTTCCACCGGGGCATGTGCTGGCTGGCGAACTCAATGGTATCCACCACCAGGCCTATGGAGGGCCGGGGGGGGAAGATGTAGGAGTTCTGGGCGGTGTACTCCTTGAGGATGTCGTTCTGGATGGTGCCGCCCATCTGCTCCAGGGACACCCCCTGCTTCTCGGCGGCGGCGATGTACATGGCCCATATCACCGCCGCCGGGCCGTTGATGGTCATGGAGGTGGTTATGCTGTCCAGGGGCAGCCCGTCCACCAGGATTTCCATATCGGCCAGGGAGGACACGGCCACCCCGCACCTGCCGAACTCCCCCACGGCCAGGGGGTGGTCGGTGTCGTAGCCGTTGAGAGTGGGGAAGTCAAAGGCTACGGAGAGGCCGGTCTCGCCGTGCTCCAGGAGGTACTTGTAGCGCCGGTTGGACTCCTCGGCGCTGCCGAAGCCGGAGAACAGGCGCATGGTCCACAGCCGCCCCCGGTATCCCGTGGCGTGCACCCCCCGGGTATAGGGGTGCTCTGCGGGCAGCCCCAGGTCCTTCAGGTAGTCCTGGGAGGCTATGTCCAGGGGCGTATACACCCGCTGCATCTGGATGCCGGAAGGGGTAACGAACAAGCCGTCCCGCTCCGGGAGGCCCTGAGACCGCTCCTCCCAGTCGGCCAGCTTTTTTTCCAGTCCGTCCATATCGTGGTGTGCCATTGCTATTCTCTAACTACCCTTGCCGCCTGAGCTTGGGAGAGGGAATACCCCCAACCGCCCCCCTCAGTAGTCAATCCCTTTCCGGGACAGGACCCCCTGGTGGAAGGGGTGCTTGACCTCCGCCATCTCCGTCACCGTATCGGCCAGGGCCAGCACCCGGTCATCGGCATAGCGTCCGGTGAGGATGAGGTCCACCGCCGGGGGCTTCTCCTGGATGAGGTCCACCACCTGGTCCACAGTAATCAGACCCCACGAGGCAGCTACATTCACCTCGTCCAGCACCACCACAGCATACTGGCCGCTGAGCATGGCCTGCCGGGCGGCCTCCAGTGCCCTCTGGGCCTCCTCCCGCTCCTCGGGTTTGACATTCTCGGGGTCGCAGAACTCCACAAAGCCGAAACGGCCCAGGGTCATATTGGGGAGATGGGATAGGGCCTGCTGCTCGCCGTAGGGGAAGTCCCCCTTCATGAAGAAAGCAAAATACACCCGCAGGCCATGGCCCGAGGCCCTGACAGCCACCCCCAGGGCGGCCGAGGTCTTGCCTTTGCCATTGCCAGTGAAGACGATAACCTGTCCTGGGGAATCCCGTTGCTCTTCCATACAATACCGTTAGGGCAAAAGCGCCGCCCCCCTTGCGGGCTAAGGCCAGTCTATCAGGGGAGGGGTGGGGTGTCAAGGTTGACGCTATGAAAAAAGCTCTGCTAAAATGTGGAGGGTCGGGGATATAGCTCAGCGGGAGAGCACTGCGTTCGCATCGCAGGGGTCGGGGGTTCGAATCCCCCTATCTCCAGTGCCCCTGTAGCTCAGAGGATAGAGCGGCGGCGTCCTAAGCCGCGCGTCGGGGGTTCGAGTCCCTCCAGGGGCGGGTAGGGGTGTAGCTCAGCTGGAAGAGCAGCGGTCTCCAAAACCGCAGGTCGGGGGTTCGAGTCCTCCCACCCCTGCCAATTATACCAACCCCTTTGGCTGACAGCCTCCTGCCGCACCACTTCGTCAAACCGCCCCCACACCCCGCCCTGTACCCCTGCTACACCACACTCTCAGCCTGTCCGGCCTCCACCAGGCTTGACAAGACCCAGAATATTGTCTATGCTTCTCCCAATATCCGGGGAGGTCGCGCATGCGTACAAAAGCAGTGGTAAGCATAGTGTTTTTCGTTGCCCTGCTTATGGGTATGCTGGCTGCCTTAGGTGGGGGCGCCCCGTGGGCGCGGATAGGTGACCTCGCGGGCCTCGAGGACAGGGTAGCGGAGTTGGAGGCCCTGCACGTATGTGACCCCACGCCCGAAATCTGCGACGGCATTGACAACGACTGCGACGGCGCGGTGGATGAGGGTGGGGTCTGTGGCGAATGTGGCGATGGCATCTGCGACCCCGACCTGGAGGACATCGTCTCCTGCCCAGAGGACTGCGAGGGCGATTGGTGCGCTAGTGGACCTTGCAACGACAATAACGACTGCACCATCGATTTCTGCGATGCAGTTAATCAGGCTTGTGAGAACATCCCCAACCCTGACTGCGGCGGCTTCTGCGGCAACGGCGTCATCGACCAAGGCTTTGAGGAGTGCGACGACGGAAACGGCATCAATAACGATTCCTGCACCAACAGCTGCACCGCCGCCGTCTGCGGTGACGGCATTGTATGGGCCGGTGTAGAGGAGTGCGACGGCGGTCCTAACTGTACCCCCGAC
>JAZGBK010000216.1:0-11499 GCA_036476365.1 Dehalococcoidia bacterium | reverse complement strand
TGCTACGGGGCATGAAAGCCAGGGGACTCCCTTTTCACTGGGTGGTCACCGTCACCACCCGGCCCCGCCGCCCCCGGGAAAAGGAAGGGGTGGACTACCGCTTCCTCACCACGGAGCAGTTTGAGCGCATGAGGGAGTCCGGGGAGCTCCTGGAGTATGCCCAGGTATATGGCCACTGGTACGGGGTGCCCCGGGACACGGTGCGCCAGGCCCTGGAAAGGGGGCAGGATACCCTCCTCAAGATAGATGTGCAGGGGGCCACCACCGTCAAGAGTCTGGTTCCCGAGGCGGTGTTAATCTTCCTCTCGCCTCCCCGCATGGAGGACCTGCTGGACCGGCTGCGCCAGCGCCACACCGAGCCCCCCCAGCAGTTGGCCCTGCGCCTCAAGAAGTCCCAGGACGAAATGGGACGCATCTCCCTGTTTGACCATGTGGTGGTCAACGACCATATGGAGACGGCCATAGACCGTATCCTGGCTGTCATCGCCGCCGAAAAGCGCCGCCCCCACCCCCAACCGGTGAGGTTGTAGCATTGCCGCCACCCTGAGCTTGTCGCAGGCTGTGCGGCATAGCGCCTTTTCTGAGTGGCTCACCGCAAAGCCCCTCTCTGGATTATATCTGTGGGCCCCAGGTTGAAATTTCCCGCTCCCTGTGATAACTATTAGGTTATAATTGAAGTAAGGGGGTGCTATGAAACGCAAGTCCAAGTTCGGTCTCAGGGACATAGGCAAGGCCTGGCAGGACAAGGATGTCCTGGACAAGGTGGTGCCCATAGTGCCGCACTTCTCCATAGACCCGAAGAAGACCGCCCTGCTGGTGCTGGATATGAACTATGTGTGCGCCCACCGGGACTACGGTATCGGCCTCAAGTTTCCCACCATCGGGCTGCGCCCCGACTATTTCTACGACCGCATTGACGATACGGTGGTCCCCAACATACAGAAGCTACTGGCCCGGTTCCGGGACGATGGCCTGCCGGTGCTGTTCACCGTTATGGGCACGGAGCAGAAGGACCTCTCTGACCTCCCGGAGACCTGGCGCAAGACCTACCCGCGCATCGGCTATGACAAGAGCACCCCCGGCAACAAGGAGTTCGAAATCATGGAGGAGGTCAAGCCCCTGGCGGGGGAGCCGGTGCTTACGAAGCGCACCTCGGGTGCCTTCGTCTCCACCGATATCCAGCAGCGGCTGCAGGACTGGGGGGTGCAGACGCTGGTCATCACCGGAGTGGAGACGGACTGCTGCGTGTACAACACCGCCATTGAGGCCAATGACCGGGGCTACCAGGTGATTGTGCCGGAGGACGCCACCACTACCCTGACCCGCACCGGCCACAAGCTGTTCCTGGAAGCCTACGGGGCTATCTTCTTCTTCAATGTGAGAACCACTGAGCAGGTGCTGGCCGAGGTGCAGGCTGGCCTGGCCCATCAGAAGGAGGCTCCGGCCCTGGCCCCGGAAGCGAGGTGAGCTGTTATGGGAAGCAAGGACTTCCGCCACCGCGAGAAGAAGAAACCTAAGAAGGAGACTCGCAAAGGGTCCTGGCCCGCTCTGCCCAAAGAGGCGGAGCAGGCTGAGGTCGTCCATCCCAAGGGAAAGAAGGGGGAGGCGTAAGCCGGATATATGGCTGCATACCGGCAGCTGTACTCGGATAAACAGCTACACAACAGGGTGGTGGAGGCGGTGTCCAGGCTGGCGAGCTGTACCCTTTGTCCCCGACGCTGCCAGGTAGACCGCCTATCGGGTGAGGAGGGGAAGTGCCACACCGGACGCCGGGCGGTGGTATCCAGCTGCGGCCCCCACTTTGGCGAGGAGGGGTCCCTGGTGGGCAGCGGCGGCTCCGGCACCATCTTCTTCGCCCACTGTAACTTGCGCTGTATCTTCTGCCAGAACCATTCCATAAGCCAGACGGGAGAGGGGGTGGGGGTTTCCCCCCAGCAACTCTCCCACATGATGCTCTCCCTCCAGCAGCGGGGATGCCATAACATCAACCTGGTCTCCCCCAGCCATGTAGTTCCCCAGATACTGGAGGCCCTGGAGCTGGCCGCCGCCGCTGGCCTGAGCCTGCCCCTGGTGTACAACACCGGCGGCTACGACTCCGTGGATACGCTGCGGCTGCTGGACGGTGTGGTGGACATCTACATGCCGGATATGAAGTACGCCGATGAGGAGACGGCCCGCCGCTATTCCGGGGTGGGTGACTATCCCAGGGTAAACCAGGAAGCTGTAAGAGAGATGCACCGTCAGGTGGGGGACCTGGAGACCGACGGCGATGGTGTAGCGGTGCGGGGGCTCCTGGTGCGCCACCTGGTACTCCCCGGAGGGCTGGGCGGCACCCGCTATATAGCGAGGTTCCTGGTCCGGGAGGTATCGCCCCTTACCTATGTCAATGTCATGGCCCAGTACCATCCGGCGTACCGGGCCCGGGAGTACCCGGAGCTATCCCGATCCCCTTCCCCGGACGAGCTCCGGGAGGCCATAAGGGTGGCCCAGGAAGAGGGCTTGAGCCGTCTGGATGGCCTGCATACGCCCTCAGCCCTGAGGTTGCTCTACCGCTGAGTAAAGAATGTCCGACTTAGAGGGTGTCCATGCCTTCGTGCACGGTAGGGTGCAGGGGGTCTTTTTCCGGGAATTCGCCCGTCGCTATGCTCGTTCACACGACCTCACCGGGTTCGTGCGCAACATGCCCGATGGGGAGACGGTGGAGGTGGTGGCCGAGGGGGAGCGGGACAAGCTGGAGGAGCTGCTGCGCCACCTGGAGACCGGCCCCAAAGGGGCCAAGGTGGAGCTGGTGGAGTACGAGTGGTGCCCGGCCCGCCATCAGTTCCCCGGCTTCAGTATAAAGTAGAGCTAAGCCTCTTCTTCGTCCTGGTGACGCACCCCGTAGAAACGGGGCTCGGGCCCCAGTAGTTGCTCCACAGTCTCCGGGTACAGGTGTTGGCTGCGGAGCTCGCTTAGCTGCTGGGCCAACTCCTCTGCTGGTATAGGCTGATTGCCGTTGGCCAGTAGCATCCGGAAGATAGCCTCCAGCGCCGGCATCCGTGGCGAGAGGAAGTCCGGTTCATGGGCACAGCACTTCTGGATGGTGCCGATGAGGCGGTCTGGGGTGCCCTTTGCCACCCCGGCCTGGTGCTTGGGGCACAGGTAGCTCTGGGATAGGTGGGTGAAGGGGCGTCCGTTCTCTTCCAGCCAGTCAGTGTCGATGAAGTAAGCGATGTCTCCCCCTTATGCTTCCAGTTCCGTCCTGGCGCTGCGGATAAGCTCGATGTAGCCGGTGCTGGCCCCGCAGTCCTGGGCCACCTCCTGGTCCACTTCCAGTGACTCACCCACCAGCACCTTGCCATAGTCCTCCACCCGACCCCGGCCCTCTTCATCGCCCACAAAGCACTGCCGGCCGTCTATGACGGTCAGGTCAAAGGGTAAGATAAAGTACAGGTCGGCCATCACCCTATCTACGCCCAGGGCCTCCAGGTCCTCCCGGCGGTACTTGGCCTGGGGCAGCAGCCCCATCAGGTTGTGGATGGCGAAGTGCCCCCTACCCTTGATGGCCTTGCATGTGGCCACATTTATCCAATAATCGCAGGAGAGCAGCACATTGGGCACCCAGGCGGAGGCCAGGGCATAGGGCTTGACCAAGGGGCTCTCAATCTCCACCCACACACTGTCCTTCACATCCACGGTGAGCACCCGGGGGAAGGTATAGCCCAGGGCCTGGTAGGTGGGCCCCATAGGCATCCCCTCGGGGTTGCCCTCTACGATGAGTATATCGGCGTCGCTCACCCGGCGGATGCCGCTGATTACCTTCTCCAGGGTCTCCCGGCTGGTGGACAGTGGGTGTGGGTGGGGGTAGGCAGCATCGGGCTTAATGAGCACACGACGCGCCCTGGCCACCTGGGGAGGCGGCCGCAGGTCGAAGTCGGCGGCCTCAAAGATGTCCATGTGCCTCATCCGTGGCGCTTCCAGCGCAGGTCTATCTCCTCAATATCCTCCACCCCTTTGAGGGTGGAGGCCATGGCTATCAGCACCCGGCCCATCACCTGAGTCACATAAGGGTTGGTGCGCACCCAGCGGCCGTTGATAAACAGCTCCAACTCCTCATCATGGGAGAGGGGAAAAGTCCGGGTTATCGTGTCGGCCAGGGCGGGGATGCTATCCCAAGAGAAGCGGGGCACCGGCACGTCCAACGGGGCGTCGCTCACCACCGCCCACACCTCCGACGGGTTACATAGCAGGTCATCCCCCAACTCGGGGCGGTGGACCTCTATCTTGGTGGCCTTCTGCCCGCTGAATCCCTCCACCAGCAGCAGGTGGTGGGAGTCCACTATGAAGCGGGGTAACCGCTCCAGCCCCAGGGCGTCCGTGTGCCGGTATAGGACGGCCAGCCGCTCGGGTGACACTATGGCTACCGTCTGGCTGCCCGCCTGGGACAGCCGGTAGGTGTCCTTACCCTCTTGGTCCATCTCAAAACCGTGGGCGGTGTGCTTCAGGGTGGCCACCCGGTAGCCCCGCTCGCTCAGCTCCGGGATGAGCTTCTCCAGCAGGAGGGTCTTGCCGGACTTGGACTTGCCCACTATGGAAATCAGTGGCGGCATCGGCTATCCCCTTTCGCGGCTCCATTCCAGCAGCATTACCTGCACCCGGTCTCCCGCTTTGAGGCTGGTAATGTTCTCAGGGACAACGGCCAGGCCATCGGCTTGGGCCATGGAGGTGAGGATGCCCGAACCCTGAGGGCCGCTGAGCCGGGCATGATACTGGCCGTTGTGACGGGAGAGGCACACCCGGGCGTAGTAGCGCCGCCCGTCCCGGTTGGTCACCGGCTCCTCCAGCACCGCCTCCACGGTGGGCAGGGGGGCTTCCCCTTTGCCCATCATCTTGAGCACGGCGGGCCGGCCGAAGACGGCGAAGGTTATCATAGAGCTTACCGGGTTGCCCGGCAGCCCCAGGTGGGGCACCCGCCTTTCCCCGTGGCGGAACAGGCCGAAGGCCAGGGGCTTGCCCGGCTTCATCCTCACCGTCCAGAAGTTTATGTCACCTTCCCGGGCCAGCACATCCTTCACCATATCGTAGTCGCCCTTGGACACGCCGCCGGAGGTGAGCACCAGGTCGGCCTCCACTGCCAGGCGCACCTTCTGCTGCAGGTCGGCTTCCACATCCCGGGCTATGCCCAGCATGCGGGGGATGCCCCCCAGCCCCTGCACCTGGGCGGCCAGGGCATAGGTGTTGGAATCGTATATCCTGCCCGGGGGCAGCGGCTCCCCCAAGGGTGTAAGCTCGTCCCCAGTGCCGATGATGGCCACCACCGGGCGGCGGATAACCGGCACCCGGGCCAAGCCCAGGGATGCCAGCACACCTATCTGCGGGGGGTGGAGCACGGTGCCCCGGGCCGCCACCAGGCTGCCCCGGGGGATGTCCTCCCCCGCCCGGCGGATGTTGAGCCCCACCGGCACCTCCCGGCGTATGCCGATGTGGGACAGGGATTTATCCTTGGTTTGTCGGGTTTGTCGGCGCTCTTCCTCATCGGTGTCCTCAAACTGGACCACGGTGTCGGCGCCGGGGGGCACCGGGGCGCCGGTCATGATGCGCACCGCCTCCCCCACCCCTACCGGCCCCGTGGGCAGACCACCGGCGGCCACCTGGCCTATTACCTTGAGCTCCCGGGGGCTGGAAGGGGAGGCCCCCCGGGTACTCTCCGCCTGCACCGCAAAGCCGTCCATGGCCGAGTTGTCCGCCGGAGGGACATCTATGGCCGAGTGGATGTCCCGGGACAGCACCTGGCCCACCGCCTCCAGCAGAGGCGTGTCTTCGTCTTCTAACACAGAGACGGCGCTTAGGATGCGCTCCAGCGCTTCTTCAACCCGTATCAAATGCCCTCCCCCAAGGCAAAAGAGGCGAATCTCGATAGTATAACATAAAAAAACCCTCCCAGGTAGGGGGGGGTGTGCTGTTGAGGTCGCTTGGCAAACATCATCTCTCCCGCCCACCCACCCGATGATGTAGGGGCAGGGCAAGCCCTGCCCTCGGGCGCAGCAGGCAGCGCCCCTACACTGCTCCGCCCTACTGGGGTCCTGGGGGACGAAGCCCCCCAGGATAATAACTGGGCGGGTGGGTGAAGAAAGATGGTTGCTAAACGACCTCTGGGACGCTATTAGTCGCTTATAGCGACTGCTTGAGGAGCCGTGCCAGCCGGGGGTTGAGGCCGGGGGTGGCGGCGATGTCCTCCGGGGTGGCCTCCCGGATGGCCCGCACCGAGCCGAAGCGGCGCAGCAGCTCCCGCCTCCGGCGGGGACCGATGCCGGGCACCGAGTCCAGGGCCGAGGCCATGGCGGAGCGCCGCCGTGTCCTGATGTGGTAGCTGAGGGCGAAGCGGTGGGCCTCGTCCCGGATGCGCTGGAGCAGGAGCAGGGCGGGGCTGGAGGGGGCCAGGGGTAGGGGTTGGGGGGAGCCGGGCACGAATACCTGCTCCTCTTCTTTGGCCAGGGCGGCCACGGGCACCTTCACCCCGGCCCCGGCCATCACTGCCAGAGCAGTGCTGAGGTGGCCCTTGCCGCCGTCTATGAGGACCAGGTCCGGCAGGGTCTGCCAAGGCCCCTCCCCGGTAAAGCCTTCGCCCCGCCCCAAGCGGCGGCGCAGCATCTCCCGGAGCATGGCGTAGTCATCCGGGGTGTCCTGGGAGCGGATGCGGAAGCGGCGGTAGTGGGCGGGCCGGGGCCGGCCGTGCTCAAACACCACCATTCCCCCCACCGCCCACGCCCCCTGAATGTTGGAGATGTCGTAGCCCTCCACCCGCTGGGGCAGCCGGGGCAGGTTAAGGGCCTGCTGGAGCTGGTAGAGGGCACTGGCTAAGGCGTCAGCGGCACCCAACTGGGTGATGCGGTAGTGCTCCAGCCCCTGGTGGGCGTTCTGGGCGGCCATATCCACCAGCCCCTTTTTCTCCCCCCGCCGGGGCACATGGAGCTTCACCGGCCCGCCCCGCCGCTCCCTGAGCCAGCCTTCTATCAGGCCGGGCAGGCCGGGCAGGTCGGGTTGGGCCACTGGATGCTGGAGGAGGATGAGGGGGGGCACAGTGGGCGAGGAGCCGTAGAACTGCTGCAGGAAGCTGGCCATCACATCGCTGGGGGATTCATCCTGGGCACCCTCCACCACATAGGGTTCCCGGCCCATCAGCCGCCCCCCCCGGATGAAGAACACCTGCACATAGGCCAGGTCCCGGGCACCTGCCATGGCCACTACATCCATGTCCTGGCGCAGGGTGGAGGAAATCTTCTGGCTCTGGGTCACCTGTTCCACAGCGACAATCTGGTCCCGGAGCACAGCCGCCCGCTCAAACGCCAGCTTGTGGGAGGCCTCCTCCATGCGTCGCCGTAGCTCTCGCTGCACTGCCCGGTCCCGTCCCTCCAGGAACAGGATGACCTGGCGTATTACCCGGCGGTACTCCTCCTCCGTGGCGGCACCCACGCAGGGGCCTATGCAGCGGTGGATATCGTATTCCAGGCATGCCCGGCTATCGGCCCCGGTTATGTTGCGCTTGCAGGTGCGGAAGGGGAACAGCCGGCGCAGCACCACCAGGGTCTGGCGCACCGAGCGGGCGGAGGCGAAGGGGCCGAAGTAGCGTGCGCCGTCCTGCTCCCAGCGCCGGGTGGAATAAATACGAGGCCACTTCTCCTGGAGCTCTATCTTGAGGTAGGGGTAGGACTTATCATCCTTCAAGCGCACATTGTACCGGGGGCGGTGGCGCTTGATGAGGTTGCATTCCAGGATGAGGGCCTCCTGCTCCGAGTCGGTGACCATAAACTCCAAGTCCACCACCCGGCCCATCATCCGCTCTATTTTGGGGGACAGGGTGGAGGGTGGGGAGAAATAGGAGCGCACCCTACTACGCAGGCTGGCTGCCTTGCCTACATACAGTACCTCCCCTTTAGCGTCTTTGAACCAGTAGACACCAGGCGCTTGTGGCAGTGCCGGTAGTTTTTCCTGTGCCAGCAAACTACAGTTTGCCCCGCAATTTCATCCGCTTGCGCATCAGCCGGCTCCACCGGCTGTGCTTGCGGGTCTTACCTTTATTCCACTTCTTCTTCTGAGAAGCTTTGCCCGAAGTGCCTGCCATTCACCTCCTCTCTTTTCAGGTTTACTGCCTAATTTTAGACTATATAGGTGCGGCTGAAAAGGTGCCATGCGCCTTGCTCTTATGTTAACATGTTTGGAGGACAGGGAGGGGCTATGAGGCAGGAAGTAAGCAGCTTTCTAAGTTACCTGGAAACGGAGCAAGGGTATTCCCCCCACACGCGGGAGGCCTACCGGAACGACCTTAACCAGATGGTGGGCTTTTTGGAAACGGGTTTGGCCGGGGGAGCCCCCACCTCTTGGGCATGGGTGGGCAGGAATGCCCTGCAGGAGTATATCTTTCACCTCCGGGAGAAGGACTACAGCTCCACCACCATGGCCCGCAAGATTGCGTCCATCAAGTCCTTCTTCCGCTTCCTGCAGCGGGAGGGCCACATAAAGGAAAACCCCGCCATGAGTCTGGCCTCCCCCCGCATGGGACGCAGCCTGCCCAAGCCCCTGGGGGTAGCGGAGGTGAGGCGGTTACTGGAGCAGCCCGCCAAGGGCCACACCGCCGAGGCCAAACGGGACCAGGCCATGCTGGAGCTCCTCTACGCCACCGGCATCAGGGTCAGTGAGCTGGTGTCCCTGGATGAGGAGGACTTCTATCTGCAGGCGGGGCTGGTGCGTTGCTGGGGCAAGGGGGGTCGGGAGCGGCTCATCCCGGTCCACCCCCAGGCTACCCAGATAGTCCAGGAATACCTCTCCGAGGCCCGCCCCCAGCTACGCAGCAACTGGGGGGAGAAGGCCCTGTTCCTCAACAGCAGGGGCCAGAGGCTCACCCGGCAGGGATTCTGGCAAATCCTCAAGGGCTACGCCAAGGAGTCCGGCATACAGGCCAACATCACCCCGCATGTGCTGCGCCACAGCTTTGCCACGCACCTGTTGAGCGGTGGTGCTGACCTGCGCGCTGTGCAGGACCTGCTGGGACACCGCAACATAGCCACCACGCAGGTCTATACCCACCTCGCCAGCGATTTTGTCCGGGAGAGCTTCGACAAGGCCCATCCCAGGGCCAAGTAGGGCCAAATAGGGAGTGAAGATAGCCGTAGGTAGCGACGAAAGGACAGACCTCACCGGTGCTGTGGTGGCCCGCCTTCAGGAGATGGGCCATCAGGTGCAGCTATGCGGCGCGCTGGCTGGGGAGAATGCCCCTTGGCCGCTGGTGGCCGAGGCGGTGGGTGGGGCCGTTCTCCGGGGGGAGGCCCAGGAGGGAGTGCTGCTGTGCTGGACTGGTACCGGGGTAGCCATAGCGGCCAACAAGCTCCCCGGCATCCGGGCCGCCCTGTGTGCCGACGCCCAGACCGTCCGGGGTGCTCGCCAGTGGAACCATGCCAACGTGCTGGTGATGAGCCTGCGTGCCACCTCCGCACCGGTGGCCTCGGAGATGCTGGAGGCGTGGTTCGCCACGCCCTTCGGCGACGGGGAGGATGCCCGGAGCGTAGCCCTGGTGGAGGCCCTGGAGACCAAGTATAGCAGGGAGCAGAGATGAAAAGCCGAGGCGAGGCCAAACGACGGCAGCGAGGCCGCAGGAAGCAGGGGACCCAGCGCCAGCCCCCCCCTACCCCGACAACCCCTGTTACAGGCCCCCCGTCCCCTACCCGGGTGGCAGCACCGCCCCTACATCCGGTGGCCGGTATACCCCACCGACAGGTGCTGGACGATATGAAGAAGATAGGCATCATCGGTGGCGCCGCCCTGGTGCTGCTCCTGGTACTGTTCCTGGTATGGCGCTGAGGCTGCAGGCGGGTGAGGTGGACTTCGCACAGACCCGGGCACACCTCATAGAGCAGCTGCGCCGGGAAATCAAGGAGGAGCGGGTGCTCCAGGCCATGTCTCAGGTGCCCCGGGAGCTCTTCGTCCCCTCTGCCGTGCGCCACATGGCCTACGAAGACCACCCCCTGCCCATCGGCGTGGGCCAGACCATCTCCCAGCCCTTCATCGTGGCCCTGATGACCTCCTCTCTACGCCTGAATGGTGAAGAGAAGGTGCTTGAGGTGGGTACCGGCAGCGGCTATCAGGCGGCCATACTCTCCCTACTGTGCCGGCAAGTAGTAAGCGTGGAGCGCCTGGCCCCCCTGGCAGAAGAGGCCGGGGAAAGGCTGGCCGAGCTGGGCTACACTAATGTAGAGGTGCATGTGGCCGAAATGGGCCTGGGCTGGCCGCCTCAGGCCCCCTACGATGGGATAGTGGTCACCGCCGCAGCCCCCCACCTGCCCCGGGAGCTGGTGGGCCAGCTCGCCCCCGGGGGACGCATGGTGGTCCCAGTGGGCTCCAAGGAGGAGCAGGAGCTGCTGCGGGTCTCCAAACGGGAGACGGGGACCGTGGTGGTGGAGACCATGGGTGCCTGCCGTTTTGTGCCTCTTATGGGCCCGGGGGCCTGGGGTGAGGACGATGGCCTTTGAGACCGTCATCGGCCTGGAGGTCCACTCCCAGCTCCTTACCCGTACCAAGATGTTCTGCTCCTGCGCCGCGGACTACGCCTCCACCCAACCCAACAGCCGGGTATGCCCCGTGTGCCTGGGCATGCCGGGGGTGCTGCCGGTCATCAACCGCCAGGCCGTGGAGTACACCATCATGACCGGCCTGGCCCTCAACTGCACCATATCTGAATACACCAAGTTTGACCGCAAGAACTATCCCTACCCCGACCTCATGAAGGGCTATCAGATTTCCCAGTACGATGCCCCCCTGGCCACCGAAGGCCGGCTGGATGTGGAGGTGGACGGCACCAGCCGCCGGGTGGGCATCCAGCGGGTGCACCTGGAGGAGGACACCGCCCGGCTTCTCCACCGCCCCGGCATCCACGAGAGCTACAGCCTGGTGGATGTGAACCGCTCCGGGGTGCCCCTCATGGAAATCGTCTCCCACCCCGACATTCGCTCCCCTGAGGAGGCCCGCCACTACCTAATGAAGCTCAGGACCATACTCCAGTACCTGGGGGTATCCACCGGCAACATGGAGGAGGGCAGCTTCCGCTGCGACGCCAACATCAGCCTGCGCCCCCCCGGTGCCCCCCTGCCCCAAGCCAAGGTAGAGGTCAAGAACATGAACAGCTTCCGGGCCGTGTTCCGTGCCCTGGGCTACGAAGAGGTGCGGCTGCGGCAGCTCCTGGAGGCGGGGGGTGGGCTGGCCCAGGAGACCCGGGGCTGGGTGGAGGAGCGGGGGGAGACGGTGCTCCAGCGCACCAAGGAGGAAGCCCACGACTACCGCTACTTCCCCGAGCCCGACCTGCCCCCCCTGGAAATCTCCCCCACCTATGTGGAGGAGCTGCGGGCCCGCCTCCCCGAGCTGCCCGACGCCCGCCGCCGGCGCTATATCTCGGAGCTGGGCCTCTCCGATTACGACGCCGGACTCATCACCCAGTCCCGCCCCCTGGCCGACTTCTTTGAGAAGGCCCTC